>NZ_SOPU01000014.1:96782-260721 GCF_004402115.1 Pseudomonas sp. F01002
GCCGCCCGGACCAAGCTCGCTCCCACATTGGTTTGTGGTGTGGCTTGAATCGCAGGCAACAAAAAGGCCCCCGTTCGGGAGCCTTGATGTTCAGCCATTCGACTTACATGTTCGGGTAAGTCGGGCCACCAGAGCCTTCCGGCGCCACCCAGGTAATGTTCTGTGCAGGGTCCTTGATGTCGCAGGTCTTGCAGTGAACGCAGTTCTGGGCGTTGATCTGGAAGCGCTTCTCACCGTCTTCCATGGTCACCACTTCGTACACGCCGGCCGGGCAGTAACGCTGGGCAGGCTCATCGTAGAGCGGCAGGTTCTTGGCGATCGGGATGCTCGGGTCGGTCAGCTTCAGGTGGCACGGCTGCTCTTCTTCATGGTTGGTACCCGAGATGAACACCGAGCTGAGTTTGTCGAAGCTGATCTTGCCGTCCGGTTTCGGGTAGTCGATCTTCTTGCAGTCGGCCGCAAGCTTGAGGCAAGCGTAATCCGGCTTGGTGTCGTGCAAGGTGAACGGCAGTTTGCCGCCGAAGATGTTCTGGTCGAGCCAGTTGAAACCGCCGCCGACGATGGCGCCGAACTTGTGGATCGCCGGGCCGAAGTTGCGGCTGGCGAACAGTTCGTCGTAGAGCCAGCTCTTCTTGAACGCGTCGACGTAAGTGGTCAGCTCTTCGGTGCCGTCTTTTTCAGCGAACAGCGCTTCGGCCACGGATTCAGCGGCGAGCATGCCGGACTTCATCGCGGTGTGGCTGCCTTTGATCTTGGCGAAGTTCAGGGTGCCGAGGTCGCAACCGATCAGCGCGCCGCCCTTGAAGACCATTTTCGGCAGTGAGTTCAGGCCGCCTTTGCTGATGGCGCGAGCGCCGTAGCTGATGCGCTTGCCGCCTTCCAGGTACTGCTTGAGCACCGGGTGATGCTTGAGGCGCTGGAACTCGTCGAACGGCGACAGGTAAGTGTTGCTGTAAGACAGGTCGACGATCAGACCGACTACGACCTGGTTGTTTTCCAGGTGATAGAGGAACGAGCCACCGGTGTTCTCGGTGCCCATGATGTCCAGCGGCCAACCGGCGGTGTGGACCACCAGGCCTGGTTGATGCTTGGCCGGGTCGATTTCCCAGATTTCTTTCAGGCCGATGCCGTAGTGCTGTGCGTCGGTATCGCTGTCGAGGTTGAAGCGCTTGATCAGTTGCTTGCCGATGTGGCCGCGGCAACCTTCGGCGAAGAGCGTGTACTTGCCACGCAGTTCCATGCCCGGGGTGTACAGGCCTTCTTTCGGATGGCCTTCGCGGTCAACGCCCAGATCGCCGGTGATAATCCCGCGGACCACGCCGTTCTCGTCGAACAGCGCTTCCTGAGCGGCGAAGCCTGGGTAGATTTCCACGCCCAGGTTCTCGGCCTGCTGAGCCAGCCAGCGGCACAGGTTGCCCAGGGAAATGATGTAGTTGCCTTCGTTGTGCATGGTCTTGGGCACAAAGAGGTCAGGAATCTTCTGCGCACTGTCGGCGTTCTTGAGAACGAAGATGTCATCGCGAGTGACCGGCGTGTTCAGCGGCGCGCCGAGTTCTTTCCAGTCCGGGAACAATTCGTTCAGGGCGCGTGGTTCGAACACGGCGCCGGACAGGATGTGAGCACCGACTTCGGAGCCTTTTTCGACCACGCAGACGCTGATTTCCTTACCGGCTTCAGCGGCCTTCTGCTTCAAGCGGCAGGCGGCGGAAAGACCAGCGGGGCCGGCACCGACGATGACCACGTCGAATTCCATGTATTCGCGTTCCACAGGTTATCTCCTACTCAAGGCTCAACAGTTTTTTTTCTAATTGGAGGTTTGGTGTCGCATCCATGAATCCCTGCGCAATGCAGGAAGAGGACAATCGATGAGCCACCTTTCTCTCTAAGGTGGCGCATTATATCTACACCACTCCTAGCGTCCAATACAAACGTTTGTTTGAATCGGCTCAAAGCCAGAGAAATCAAAGTCACGCGGCTTATGACTGGCCATTTTGCCGTATTGACCGGAATAGGTGTTCCGGTCAATATACGGTCGGTTTTGCGCTCGCCGTAGGCTGACTGTTGGTATCAAGAGCACCTCTAAAGACAGGGCGATGGCAGTACAAGGTGATGCGCAGCGCAGGTTCTGGCGCGCAGTTTACACGCCGCGATAATGAATGACTCGTCAGTCACCACTGACGAACGGTCATCTTCATCGTGAGCGCTTGTCACTTGACACCTTTACCAGCGTTTTTAGAGGTGCCCTTGCGCCGATGAGCATCAAACCGCCAGGTTCGCCTAGGCGACTTTCTTTTCACCGGAGAGTAACGAGGAATCCATGAAGGTTCTTGTAGCTGTCAAACGCGTTGTGGATTACAACGTCAAGGTTCGCGTCAAGGCGGACAATTCCGGCGTCGACCTCGCCAACGTCAAGATGTCGATGAACCCGTTCTGCGAAATCGCAGTGGAAGAAGCCGTACGCCTGAAAGAGAAAGGTGTTGCGACTGAAATCGTCGTCGTCTCCATCGGCCCGTCCACCGCTCAAGAGCAACTGCGCACCGCGCTGGCTCTGGGTGCCGACCGCGCCATCCTCGTCGAATCCGCTGAAGACCTGACTTCGCTGGCCGTTGCCAAGCTGCTCAAGGCTGTTGTCGACAAGGAACAGCCTCAGCTGGTGATCCTTGGCAAACAAGCCATCGACAGCGACAACAACCAGACGGGCCAGATGCTCGCGGCATTGAGCGGCTACGGTCAGGGCACGTTCGCGTCCAAAGTCGAAATCAGCGGCGACACGGTTGCCGTGACTCGCGAAGTCGACGGCGGCGCGCAGACGGTTTCCCTGAAACTGCCGGCCATCGTCACCACCGACCTGCGTTTGAACGAGCCGCGCTACGCGTCCCTGCCAAACATCATGAAAGCCAAGAAGAAGCCTCTCGAAGTGCTGACTCCGGACGCTTTGGGCGTTTCCACCGCCTCCACCAACAAGACCGTGAAAGTCGAAGCGCCAGCTGCACGCAGCGCGGGTATCAAGGTCAAGTCGGTGGCTGAACTGGTCGAGAAACTGAAAAACGAAGCGAAGGTAATCTAATCATGACTATCTTGGTAATCGCAGAACACGACAACAAAGTGCTGGCCCCGGCCACGCTGAACACCGTGGCTGCCGCCGTTAAAATCGGTGGTGACATCCACGTTCTGGTTGCAGGTCAGGGCGCTGGCGCCGTGGCTGAAGCCGCTGCGAAAATCGCTGGCGTGGCTAAAGTGCTGGTGGCCGATAACGCCGCCTACACTCACCAACTGCCGGAAAACGTTGCTCCTCTGGTTGCCGAGTTGGGCAAGGGCTACAGCCACATCCTGGCTGCTGCCACGTCCAACGGCAAAAACATCCTGCCGCGCGTTGCCGCTCAGTTGGACGTTGACCAGATATCCGAGATCATCTCGGTCGAAAGCGCTGATACTTTCAAGCGCCCGATCTACGCCGGTAACGCCATTGCAACCGTTCAATCGAACGCTGCGGTCAAAGTGATCACCGTGCGTGCTACCGGTTTCGATCCGGTGGCGGCTGAAGGTGGTTCGGCGGCTGTTGAAGCCGTTGCAGCTGCTCACGATGCGGGTATTTCCAGCTTCGTCGGCGAAGAACTGGCCAAGTCCGATCGTCCGGAACTGACCGCTGCCAAGATCGTCGTTTCCGGCGGCCGCGGCATGCAGAACGGCGACAACTTCAAACACCTGTACGCCCTGGCTGACAAGCTGGGCGCTGCCGTCGGTGCTTCCCGCGCCGCGGTCGACGCCGGTTTCGTACCCAACGACATGCAGGTCGGTCAGACCGGCAAGATCGTTGCTCCACAGCTGTACATCGCCGTCGGTATCTCCGGCGCGATCCAGCACTTGGCCGGCATGAAAGACTCCAAAGTGATCGTCGCGATCAACAAGGACGAAGAAGCGCCGATCTTCCAGGTGGCCGATTACGGCCTGGTGGCAGACCTGTTCGAAGCCATCCCTGAGTTCGAGAAGCTGGTCTAATCCAGCGGCCTGACTTATAAAGAGCCCGACCTTTTGGTCGGGCTTTTTTTTTGTTCCGGATTTGAGTGGGAGAGTGTCGCCATGGATCTGCGCCGCGTTTACGGCTGGTCTTTGCTAATGGGGCTGACGGTGTTGCCGGCGCTGTCCGTCGCCGCGGGCAAGTGCGAACGCCTGGTGGTGACCGGCAGCCCGGACGCGCCACCGTACCTGTGGCAAGACCCGCAAAACCCCAAGCACCTGATCGGTGCCAGTGCTGACCTGTTGCAGCAAGTGGCGGGGGAGCTGGGGATCAAGGTCGAACTGCTTTACGCCGGCAAACGCTCTCAGGCTCTGGACGAAGTGCGCAGTGGGCGCATGGACATGCTGGCGGATGCGTCATTGACGGTCAGTGAGCTGGACACTCTGGATTACATTCATCCTCCGTTACTGGAAAACGATTACCTGGTCTGGACCCGCAAAGACTCGACGCTGGTCTACAACGAAGCGCAGGACCTTCACGGTCATCCCGGCGCATTGTCGGAAAAGTCTCGTATGACCCCGGCATTTGGCGTATTCGCCGAGCAGCAATTGACCCTCGCCCGTACGCCTAACCTGACCCAGGCCTTTCAGAAATTGCTGCTGGGAGAGGTGGAATTTGTCCTTGCCGGACGCTACTCGGGCATGGCGGCTGCGCAGACACTTAACCTGGCCAACGACCTGATCGCCCGTCCACAACCGATCGACAAACCCGGCCTGTTCCTCGCGGTTTCCCACAACTCCGCCTGCAACGATCCGTGGTTGCGCGGACAGCTGGCCAAAAAGATGACAGAATTGCCCGCGTCCGGACTGACGGAAGCCGTGCTGCAACGCAATATCGAGCGCTGGAAGGCGCAGCTCTCACAACCGCAGCAACAACCTGTCAGTACCCCAAAACAGTAGGGATTTTTAGTGAGTATTCGACCTCTTTTCGCTGCCCTGGCCGTTCTGGCTCTGGCGGGTTGTGCAGCCGATCCGGCGCCGAATGAACAAATGCGCCTGACCGAACAGGCACTCGAACAGGCCAAGGCCGTGGGCGCCACCGCCGCCGACGTGCCGGAAATGAAACTGGCCGAAGACAAGTTCAACCGCGCCAAGGGCAGCATGAACGACCAATCCTTCAAGAACGCGCGCATGCGGGCCGAGCAGGCCGAGCTGGACGCACGTCTGGCCGAAGCCCAGGTTCTGACCCTCAAGAGCGAGGAGCAGTTGAACGTGCTCAATACCCGCATCACTCGCCTGCGCAAGCAACTGGGAGATGCCCAATGAGCCTCAAGACCAAAGCCCTGGGCGGTTTGATCCTGGCAGGCTGCGCCAGCCTCTATGGTTGTGCCGGTCAGCACAGCGAGGCCGCGTTGCAGCAGGCCAGTACTGACTTCCAGAAGGTCAAGGAAGATTCCAACGTGCTGCGAATCGCGCCCAAGGACGTGATTCGCGCCGGTGAGTCGCTGGCCCGTGCCGATCGTCTGTCCAGCTATTGGGGCAGTGGATCGGACGTGCTGCATTACGCTTACCTGAGTGAGCGCTACAGCGAAATCGCGCGCGAACACACCAATCAGGTGCTCAACGAAGAACGTGCGGCGAAGCTCGAACTGGAGCGTCAGCGCCTGCAACTGGCCCTGCGCGAATCCAAACTGCTCAGCGTGCAGCAGCAGGGCAAGTGGCTCGAAGAACAGATTGTCGCGCTGGCGACCACCCAGACCGACCGTGGCCTGGTGATGACCTTGGGCGACGTGTTGTTCGACACGGGCGAAGCGGAGTTGAAAAACTCGGCGAACCGCGTGGTGTTGAAGATCGTGCAGTTCCTGCAGCTCAACCCCAAGCGCGTGGTGCGCATCGAAGGCTACGCCGACAGTACCGGCGGCAAGCAGGAAAACCTCAAGCTGTCCCGTGACCGTGCGCAATCGGTGGCGGACGTGCTGATGGATTTGGGCATCGACGATAAACGTATTCAGGTTGAAGGCTACGGTGATGAGTATCCGGTCGACGTGAACGCCTCCGAGCGGGGACGTGCACAGAACCGTCGGGTAGAAATTGTGTTCTCTGACGAAAAAGGCCAGCTCGGCGCTGCCCGGTAGGAGCTGGCGGAGCCTGCGATCTTTTGATCTTGCTCTTGATATTCAAGTGGGCCTGGAAAGATCGCAGCCTCGTTTCACTCGACAGCACCTACAACCCGGCCTGCCAGTCAGCGCCGGTTTTTTTTTGGCTGCCAATTGGTTCGCAAAGCAGTACAGTTTTTGCTGACACTGCACTGTACGGTCGACTATTGTGGCAACTGTCCCCGTACACTTCTAAACTGTTCCGGTATTGTTTCACACAAGAATAAAATGCCCGTGAAATCGAGTGCTGCGTCATGACCAATCTCTTGCTCTACCAACGTATTGCTCAACAACTGGCCGAAGACATCCGCCGTGGCGTCTATCAACCGGGGGAGCGCGTGCCTTCGGTGCGCAAGATGAGCTCGCAGCTCAACGTCAGCCATGCGACGGTGTTGCAGGCGTACGCCAACCTCGAGGATCAGGGGCTGATCCGCGCCCGGCCGCAGTCCGGTTACTACGTGCACCAGACTCCGGCCCTGACCGCACCGACACCGGACATCGCCCGGGTCGAGCGTCCAGGTCTGGTCACTCGCAGCAGCATCATCCAACAAGTCCTGGTCGAATCCCGCCGCGAGGGTGTGTTTCCCTTGGGCGCGGCGGTACCGAGCGTTGATTATCTGCCGGTGCGGGCGCTGCATCAGCAACTGGCCAAAGTCACCCGTTTCCATAGCCCGCGGGCGTTCAGCTACATGTTCAGCCCGGGTTTCGAACCATTGCGCCGACAAGTGGCGATCCGCATGCGCGATGCCGGCGTGGTGGTCGATCCGTCGGAAGTGGTAATTACCCACGGCTGCGTCGATGCGTTGCAAATGTCCCTGCGAGTGCTGACCCGCCCGGGCGACCTGATCGCCGCCGAATCGCCGACCTACTACGGTTTGCTGCAACTGGCCGACCTGCTGGGCCTCAAGGTCATCGAGATCCCGAGCGATCCTGCCACCGGTATGAGCCTTGAAGCCCTGCAACTGGCGGCCAACCAGTGGTCGATCAAGGCGCTGGTGCTGACCACTCGTCTGAGCAATCCATTGGGCGGCACCATGCCCGAAGAGCGGCAGAAGCAACTGCTGCGCCTGGCCTCGGATTTCGATATCCAGATTGTCGAAGACGATATCTACGGCGAACTGATGTTCGAGCAGGGTCGCACCAAATCACTTAAAGCCTACGATCGGCTGGATCGGGTGATCTATTGCTCAAGCTTCTCCAAAACCCTGTCGCCGGGCGTGCGGATCGGCTGGATGATTGCCGGCAAGTACCAGCAGGAAATCCAGCGTTTGCAGACCTTCAGCACCCATTCGGCCTGCAGCGTCACGCAGATGGGCATCGCGGCGTACCTGGAGAACGGCGGCTACGACCGGCATTTGCGCTACATCCGTCAGGAGTACCGCAAGAACCTCAGCGCGTTCCAGCTGGCGGTGCAGCAATACTTCCCGGAAGGCACGCAAATGACCCGGCCGACCGGCGGCTTCATTCTGTGGGTCAGCCTGCCGGGGCGGGTTAACACGCAGGAGCTGCACGTTCGTGCGTTGCAGCAGGGCATCAGTATCGCGCCGGGGCTGATTTTCAGTAACACCGAGCAGTTCAATCACTGCATTCGGTTGAACTGCGGCACACCCTGGAATCGTGAAGCCGAGCGTGCGTTGATGACCCTGGGCATGCTCGCCACCCAGCTCTGCCAGGAGATGGTCGGCGGCTTTTGATGGGGCGGGCAGGTTATTCCTGCCCGAGCTTGTCATGTCGCGTGCAACAGGCGAGCATATGGCTCCTGCCGTTTGTACCGTTGGGTCCATGAAGCCGATTTTTCCCGCCGTCTGGCTATCTTTCTGCCTGCTGATGACCTTCCCGGCCGAAGGCATCTTGGCAGCTTCCATTACAGAAAAACCGGCAGCCAGCGCTACTTCGAAAAAACCTGCACCCACCAAGAAAGCCGCGCCGGTCAAAAAGAAAGCGGCCAAGGTGAAAAAGCGACCGCCGATTGCCTCCAAGTCCAAATCCGCCAGTGAGATCGTGAAAACCAAGCTTCCTTCGGCCGACCTGGATTTGAGCCTGCCCCAAGATATGGCCGAGGAGCTGAAACCGATCGGTACGGTACCGTTGCCCCGGCATGATGCAGTATTGCCGCAAATGTTTGGTGAGAAGGCTGGTCCGTTTCAGCTCAACGGAAGGCTGATCAGCAACGAAATGCAGTTGCAACTGCGCAACGAAGAGCGCCGTGAAGTTGAAGGCGCAGCCCTGGAATTCGAGTTCAAACGATAATTTCTTCCCGTCCGTGACCCTCTGGCCAGACGCTTTGTCGGAGACTGGTCAGTCACGCTCGTTTAAGCGAAAAAACCCGGGTCCAGACAATTTTAAACAAGCGTTTTAGCGGTTACTCTGTGCCACGTCCTTTAACACATCGCCCATCGAGGAGCTCGTCGTCATGAAATGCCGTGAAGGCTGTGGCGCCTGTTGCATTGCCCCTTCCATCAGTTCACCGATTCCCGGCATGCCCAATGGCAAACCCGCCGGAGAACGTTGCGTACAACTCTCTGTCGATAACCTGTGCGGCATTTTCGGCAAACCGGAACGTCCTGTAGTGTGTTCGGCGTTCGAAGCCGACATCGAAGTCTGCGGAAGCAGCAGTGACGAAGCGATCAAATTGCTGGGTTGGTGGGAGCAAATGACGGCGGCGTGATGTGTTCAACGAACGGATCTTCAACAATAAGGAATAAGACTATGGGTTCGCTGCAACGTATGGCTGTGCTGTGTGGTTTGACGGTAATGTTCGCCACCACGGCTGCTCAGGCCGAAGACTGGAAAGTCGCCAAGGAACAGGACGGCATCAAGATCTCCCTGAGCGAGGTGGCCGGCTCCGATTACAAGGCCTACCGTGGTGTCACGCTGATGAAGACCACCGTGGCCAAACTGCGCGCATTGCAGGAAGACGTGCCGGGGGCCTGTGCCTGGATTCACGAATGCAAGACCCAGAAATTGCTCAAACACGAAGGTGATCAGAGCTGGACCTACACCCAGTTCAATACCCCTTGGCCGGTCACCGAGCGTGATTCGGTGCTGCATGTGACCACCGTCGAGGGTGCCGATGGCAGCCTGACCCGTAAGCTTGAAGGTGTGCCGAAGTACATTCCTGAGGAAAAAGGCTTTGTGCGGGTGACCAAAGTCGACGGTTTCTGGAAGTTCGTGCCCAAGGGTGACCAGATTGAAGTGACCTATCAGGTGCACACCGAGCCGGGCGGTAGCATACCGTCGATGGTCGCCAACAAGTTCGTGGTCGATGCGCCCTTCAATACCTTGAAAGCCCTGAAAGAGCGCGCCGAGAAGTAACAGCGCTGCTCTTTTGATAAAACGCCCCGACTGGTTCGGGGCGTTTGCATTTTGTAGTAAAGACGCTGCTTTATTTTGTTTCCGAATATGCGTTGCACGAAATTTTCACAAAGCCTCCAAGACAATTCGCCCGCGCCAACATGCAGACAGTAATCAATGGCAATGCCGCGGGTGATCGTGCAACATTTGCGCACCGCGCAAGCCCCGGGGCCGAGAACTGGCCAACAGAGGGCAAGGCGCCGCTGTATTTTTGAAACTTCAACTTCCAATGGGTCCTAAAACGACATGGCAAACCCGGACGCCCTGAGTCAGCAGCGAGCTTCTAGTCGCCTGCTGCAACCGACCGTCAAATCGCATCTGGCCTACACGCTGCTGTGTGCCCTGGTCATGATGGTCATGTTCAGCCTGCTGCGCGTTGCGCTGCTGGTTTACAACCGCGAGATGATCCTCGACACCCCGGCCTCGACCTTTCTCGAAGCGTTCGCCAACGGTCTGCGTTTCGACCTGCGTCTGGTGGTCTACCTCAGCATTCCGTTGCTGCTGGCGCTGTTCAGCGCCCGGGCGATGGCCGCACGCGGATTCTTCCGGTTCTGGCTGACCATTGCCTCGAGCATCGCGCTGTTCCTCGGCCTGATGGAGATGGACTTTTACCGTGAGTTCCACCAGCGCCTCAACGGCCTGGTCTTCCAATATGTAAAGGAAGACCCGAAAACCGTGATGAGCATGCTCTGGTACGGTTTTCCGGTGGTTCGCTACCTGCTGGCCTGGGCCGTGGGCACGTTGATCCTGACCCTGGCGTTCAAGGGCGCCGACCGCGCCACCCGGCCTCGTGGCCCCTTCAGCGGCGGCAGCATCGGCACGCGCCAGATCGCCCCGTGGTATGCGCGCATCACGGTGTTCGTCGTCTGCCTGCTGGTTTGCGTGGTGGCCGCTCGTGGCACCCTGCGTCAGGGCCCGCCACTGCGTTGGGGTGACGTTTACACCACCAACTCGAACTTCGCCAACCAGTTGGGCCTCAACGGCACCTTGTCGCTGGTCGCCGCGGCCAAGAGCCGCATGTCCGAAGATCGCGACAACGTCTGGAAGGCCACATTGCCACAGCCTGAAGCGCAGAAAATCGTGCGTGACATGCTGGTGATGCCGGACGACAAACTGGTGGATGCCGAGACCGCCGCCGTGCGTCGCGATTACACGCCACCGGCCGACAAGACCCTGCCGATCAAGAACGTTGTCGTGATCCTGATGGAAAGCATGGCCGGTCACTCGGTGGGCGCCTTGGGTGCACCGGGCAACATCACGCCGTACCTGGACAAACTGTCGAAGGAAGGCCTGTTGTTCGACCGTTTCTTCTCCAACGGAACCCATACCCACCAGGGTATGTTCGCCACCATGGCCTGCTTCCCGAACCTGCCGGGTTTCGAATACCTGATGCAGACACCGGAAGGCAGCCACAAGTTGTCCGGCCTGCCGCAATTGCTCAGTGCCCGTGACTATGGAGACGTGTACGTCTACAACGGCGACTTCGCCTGGGATAACCAGTCGGGTTTCTTCAGCAACCAGGGCATGACCAACTTCATTGGTCGTAACGACTTCGTGAACCCGGTGTTCTCCGATCCGACCTGGGGCGTGTCCGACCAGGACATGTTCGACCGTGGTCTGGTCGAGCTCAAGGCGCGAGAAAACGGCAAGCCGTTCTATGCGTTGCTGCAAACCCTGTCCAACCACACGCCATACGCCTTGCCGACACCATTGCCGGTTGAGCGCGTGACCGATCGCGGTAGCCTGAACGAGCATTTGACTGCCATGCGCTACGCGGACTGGGCGCTGGGCCAGTTCTTTGAAAAGGCCCGCAAGGAGCCGTACTTCAAGGAAACCCTGTTTGTGATCGTCGGCGACCACGGTTTTGGCAACGAGCGCCAGATCACCGAAATGGACCTGGGCCGCTTCAACGTGCCGATGCTGATGATCGCACCGGGCATCCAGGAAAAGTTCGGCCAGCGTGACCATACCGTGGGCACGCAGATCGACATCGTGCCGACCATCATGGGCCGCATTGGTGGTGAAGTGCGTCATCAGTGCTGGGGGCGCGACCTGCTCAACCTGCCTGAAGGCGACACCGGTTTCGGCGTGATCAAGCCGTCGGGTAGCGAGCAGACCACCGCCATCATCACGGCAGATCAAATCCTGGTGCTGCCGAAAGAAAAGGAAATGGCGCCGAAGATGTACCAGTACGAACTGGGCGCGACACCTCACGCCGAGATCGTTCCGGATGCACCGCGTACCGCTGAGCTGAAGCTCAAGCTCGAAGCGTTCCTGCAAACGGCGACCAAGAGCCTGATCGACAACACCGCCGGTGTGGTTGACGGCAAGCCGGACTAAGTCTTGATGCAATAAAAAAAGAGGCCCTTGAAAAGGGCCTCTTTTTTTTGCCGGTTAAACCTTTATATCTTGCCGAGCAACAGCAGGATCAACAGCACCACCAACACGACGCCGATGATACCCGACGGGCCATAACCCCAACTTCTGGAGTGCGGGAACACTGGTAAACCACCAATCAGCAAGAGGATCAGGATTACGATAAGAATTGTGCCCATGTCTATTTCCTTGTTGGAAGTGTTCTGGAATTACCTGGCGTTTAATTGTCAGCCGGGAGGCTATAAAACCGGGCTGCTTACAAAATCCGACTGTCGCGCATGAAAGAAAATTCCAAGTTTTTTTAATGTTTTTCGAAGAAAGGCTTATTTCGTTTTTAATGAGTCTAGTTGGTTCAGGCCCTGCCACGGTTTGCTCGGGCCATTCAGCAATCTGATGGAGCGTGGGTCGGGCATTGTCCTTCGCTACACTCGATGCATCTTCCCCGGAACAACAAGGCTGTTTGCTATGCAAAATCGCATGATGATCACTGGCGCGGGCTCAGGCTTAGGTCGCGAAATCGCGCTGCGCTGGGCGCGTGAAGGCTGGCAGCTGGCCTTGTCGGATGTTAGCGAACCCGGTCTGCAAGAAACCCTGAAGCTGGTTCGCGAAGTCGGTGGCGACGGTTTTATCCAGCGTTGCGACGTGCGCGATTACAGCCAACTGACCGCCTTCGCCCAAGCCTGCGGAGAGAAACTCGGTGGCATCGATGTCATCGTCAACAACGCTGGCGTTGCCTCGGGCGGGTTCTTCAGTGAACTGTCCCTGGAAGACTGGGACTGGCAGATCGCGATCAACCTGATGGGCGTGGTCAAGGGCTGCAAGGCCTTCCTGCCGCTGCTGGAAAAAAGCAAAGGCAAGATCATCAACATCGCATCGATGGCCGCCCTGATGCAAGGCCCGGCCATGAGCAACTACAACGTGGCCAAGGCTGGCGTGGTGGCGTTGTCCGAAAGCCTGCTGGTCGAGCTGGCGCAGCAGGAAATCGGCGTGCATGTGGTGTGCCCGTCGTTCTTCCAGACCAACCTGCTGGACTCCTTCCGTGGCCCGACGCCGGCCATGAAAGCCCAGGTCGGCAAGTTGCTGGAAAGTTCGCCGATCACCGCAGCCGACATTGCCGATTACATCTATCAGCACGTCGCCGCCGGCGAATTCATGATCCTGCCTCACGAGCAGGGCCGCATGGCCTGGGCGCTCAAGCAGAAGAACCCGCAACTGCTCTACGACGAAATGACCGTCATGGCCGATAAAATGCGCGCCAAGGCCAAACAAACTGCAGGTTGAGCTTGCCCCCTACACAAAACCGTCGTTAGGGTGGCCGCCATCGGCCATCCTCACGAGACGTATGCATGCTCAATTACCTGTGGTTTTTTCTCGCCGCGCTGTTTGAAATCGCCGGCTGCTTTGCCTTCTGGATGTGGCTGCGCCAGGGCAAAAGCGCTTGGTGGGTCGTGCCCGCTCTGTTCAGTCTGACCTTGTTTGCGCTGCTGCTGACCCGCATCGAAGCGACCTACGCCGGTCGCGCTTATGCCGCTTACGGTGGCATCTACATCATCGCGTCGATCGGCTGGCTGGCGGTGGTCGAGCGGATTCGTCCGTTGGGCTCGGACTGGCTCGGCGTGGCGCTGTGTGTGATCGGGGCCACCGTCATCCTTTTCGGCCCGCGCTTCTCCGCTTCCTGAAGGATCGGTCCTTCATTCAATGGGTTTGTAGGACGTTTCCATAGGAGCTGTTCAGCGCGCGCTGTAGGGCGGGACTGATTTGCTGCTGTCGCATTGTAGGTCCGCTGAGTGCAGGGCATCTTCAGGGTTCGATAACCCTGAAGGACGAATGCCATGCTTGTACTCAGTCGCGTTGTGGGCGAGTTGATTTCCATCGGTGACAACATTTCCGTGCGCATTCTTGCCGTCAACGGCGGCAGTGTGCGCTTCGGTGTCGAAGCACCGCAAAACGTCAACGTGCACCGGGCCGAGGTCTACGACCGCATCCAGGTCAAACTGGCGAAAAATAAAGGACGCTGAGGCCTCAGTCGAACAGGTGCTTGGGCACATCGTGCTTGAGCATCAACTGGCATTGCTCGCTTTCCGGGTCGAAGACAATCAGTGCCTGGCCCTTGGTCAATGCCTGGCGAACACGCAGAACACGGGTTTCCAGCGGCGTATCATCGCCGTTGTCCGTACCGTCACGGGTCACGAAATCCTCGATCAGGCGGGTGAGGGTGTCGACTTCAAGTTGGTCGTGGGGGATCAGCATAGGCACCTCGGCTAAACAATGGCGCGATGCTACGGCGGTTGAACGCACAGGACCAGTAGGAGCTGCCGCAGGCTGCGATCTTTTGATCTTTGGTGTCAGTTGCATCGCTGAAAATCAAAAGATCGCAGCCTGCGGCAGCTCCTACAGTTTTGCGTTCGCTTAGCTATCGTTACGCTGCCCTACGAGACTATCCACCGACGGCACCCGCGTATCGCTTTCCATCTGCGTCTCATGTTCGATCTGATGACTGAAGCGGTCCAGTGAGCCCTTGGCCGGTTGAGCATCGCTGGCAAACACCGGCGGACTCAGAATGTAGGCGCCGAGCAGGCGGCTGAGGGCGGCGAGGCTGTCGATGTGGGTGCGTTCGTAGCCGTGAGTGGCGTCGCAGCCGAAGGCGAGCAGGGCGGTGCGAATGTCATGCCCGGCAGTGACCGCCGAATGGGCATCGCTGAAGTAATAGCGGAACAGGTCACGGCGCACTGGCAATTCGTTGTCACTGGCCAGGCGCAGCAGATGCCGCGACAGGTGATAGTCGTAAGGTCCACCGGAATCCTGCATTGCCACGCTCACCGCGTGTTCGCTGGAATGCTGACCCGGCGCGACCGGGGCAATGTCGATGCCGACGAATTCGCTGACGTCCCAAGGTAATGCCGCCGCGGCGCCGCTGCCGGTTTCCTCGGTGATGGTGAACAGCGGATGGCAGTCGATCATCAGCTCTTCGCCACTGTCGACGATCGCTTTCAATGCCGCCAGCAATGCGGCAACACCGGCTTTGTCATCGAGATGTCGGGCGCTGATGTGGCCGCTTTCGGTGAACTCCGGTAAAGGGTCGAAGGCGACAAAATCACCAACGCTGATCCCAAGAGAGTCGCAATCGGCACGCGTGGCGCAATAGGCGTCCAGGCGCAATTCGATGTGATCCCAACTGATCGGCATTTCATCCACGGCGGTATTGAACGCATGCCCGGAAGCCATCAGCGGCAGCACGCTGCCACGGATCACGCCGTTGTCGGTAAACAGGCTGACCCGGCTGCCCTCGGCAAAACGGCTGGACCAGCAGCCGACAGGCGCCAGGGTCAGACGACCGTTGTCCTTGATCGCGCGAACCGCCGCGCCGATGGTGTCGAGGTGAGCGGAGACTGCGCGGTCGGGGCTGTTCTTCTTGCCCTTGAGGGTGGCGCGGATGGTGCCGCGACGGGTCATCTCAAAGGGAATGCCCAGTTCTTCAAGCCGTTCGGCGACGTACCGCACGATGGTGTCGGTGAACCCGGTCGGGCTGGGAATGGCGAGCATTTCCAGCAGGACTTTTTGCAGGTAGTTCAGATCCGGTTCGGGAATTTTGCTGGTCATGGAAACTCCTGATGAGTTGAGGCCATCGATGGTTTCGATGAAGGGAAAGAATCTGTGTGCCTGTCAGGCCGCCTTCGCGAGCAAGTCGGATCGCCGCACCGCCGCTCCCACAGGGGAATGCGGTCAAATGTGGGAGCGGGCTTGCTCGCGAAGGCGCCAGTCCAGGCACTACATCATTAAGAAACCGCCGGCTGACTATGCGGAAACAACAAGTCCACAAACCGCTCAGCCGTCGGCTGCGGCTCATGGTTAGCCAACCCGGCACGTTCATTGGCTTCGATAAACACATACTCCGGCTGATCGGCGGCAGGCACCATCAGGTCGAGCCCGACCATCGGAATGTCCAATGCCCGTGCTGCACGCACCGCCGCATCCACCAAGGTCGGATGCAGAATCGCCGTGACGTCCTCAAGAATCCCGCCGGTGTGAAGATTCGCCGTACGCCGTACGAACAGATGCTCGCCCGCCGGCAGAATACTGCTGTAGTCATAACCCGCCGCTGCCAAGGTGCGCTCGGTCTCATGGTCCAGCGGGATTTTGCTTTCACCGCTGGTAGCCGCCTGACGACGCCGGCTCTGGGCTTCGATCAGCGCACCGATGGAATGCTGACCATCGCCCACCACTTCAGCCGGTCGGCGAATAGCCGCGGCGACCACCTCAAAACCGATCACCACAATTCGCAAATCGAGTCCTTCGTGGAAGCTCTCCAGCAGCACTCGACTGTCGAACTGGCGAGCGGATTCGATGGCTTGCTGGACCTCTTCGATGGTCCGTAAATCCACCGCGACGCCTTGGCCCTGTTCGCCATCCAGCGGTTTGACCACCACCCGTTCGTGCTCGTCGAGAAACGCCAGATTGTCATCGGCGTTGCCGGCCAGTTGCTGCGACGGCAAGTTCAAACCGGCGGCCTTGAGCACTTTGTGCGTCAGGCTTTTGTCCTGGCACAGGCTCATGCTGATGGCGCTGGTCAAGTCGCTGAGGGATTCTCGGCAACGCACTCTGCGCCCGCCATGGCTGAGGGTGAACATCCCGGCGTCGGCGTCATCGACTTGTACATCGATGCCGCGACGGTGAGCTTCCTCAACGATGATCCGTGCATAAGGATTGAACTCGGCTTCGGGACCCGGGCCCAGAAACAACGGCTGATTGATGCCGTTTTTGCACTTGATGGCGAAGGTCGACAGGTTGCGAAACCCCAGCTTGGCGTAAAGACTTTTCGCCTGCCGGTTGTCGTGCAGCACCGACAGGTCCAGGTAACTCAGCCCACGGCTCATGAAGTGCTCGATCAAATGCCGCACCAGCACTTCACCGACACCCGGTCGTGAACATTGCGGATCGACCGCCAGGCACCACATGCTGCTGCCATTTTCCGGATCGTTGAACGCCTTGTGATGGTTGAGGCCCATGACGCTGCCGATGATCGCGCCACTGTCCTCATCTTCGGCCAGCCAATAGACGGGCCCACCCTGATGACGCGGGGTCAGCAAGTTGGCGTCGATCGGCAACATGCCGCGCAACTGATACAGCTGATTGATCGCCTGCCAGTCCGCATCACTCTGGGCCCTGCGGATGCGAAAACCGCGAAACACCCGAGTGGACTGGCGGTAGTCACTGAACCACAGGCGCAAGGTGTCGGACGGGTCGAGAAACAGCTGGGTCGGCTCCAACCCCAACACTTGCTGAGGCGCAGCCACGTACAGGGCGATGTCGCGTTCACCGGCGTGCTCGTTGAGCAACTCTTGGGCCAGGCTCGCCGCATCCGGGAAGGTATGGCCGATCAGCAACCGGCCCCAACCGCAATGCACGGCGATCGGTGCGGCGCCCAATTCACTGCCGTCTTCGGCCAGGCGGGCCTGCAAGCGTTCGTAAGAGGGCGCCTGACCGCGTAACAAGCGTTGGCTGTAGGCCGTGGCGTGGGGTTTCATCGATCAGATTCCTTGTTCACTGAGCCACAGATTCAGGGCCGCCAATTGCCACAGCTTGGAACCGCGCAACGGAGTCAGCTGGCCTTGCGGATCGGTCAGCAGGCGGTCGAGCATCTCTGGCTTGAACAGGCCGCGATCCTGACTCGGATCAAGCAGCAGTTCGCGCACCCAGTTCAGCGTGTCGCCCTGCAAATGCTTCAGTCCAGGGACCGGGAAGTAACCTTTTTTGCGATCGATCACTTCACTCGGAATCACCAACCGTGCGGCTTCTTTCAAGACTTGCTTGCCGCCATCCGGCAGTTTGAACTTGCCCGGCACGCGCGCCGACAATTCCACCAGGCGATAGTCGAGAAACGGCGTACGCGCTTCCAGACCCCAGGCCATGGTCATGTTGTCGACGCGTTTGACCGGGTCGTCCACCAGCATGATCGTGCTGTCCAGACGCAGGGCTTTGTCCACCGCTGCATCGGCACCGGGCTGTGCGAAATGTTCTTTGACGAAGTCACCGGCGGCGTCATTGGCCGTCAGCCATTTCGGCTGCACGGTAGCGGCGTAGTCGTCGTAGCTGCGGTCGAAAAACGCATCGCGATAGGCGGCGTACGCATCATCGGCACCGTCGACTTGTGGATACCAGTGATAACCGGCGAACAACTCGTCTGCACCCTGGCCGCTCTGCACCACTTTGCAATGCTTGGCCACTTCGCGGGACAGCAGATAGAAAGCAATGCAGTCATGGCTGACCATCGGCTCGCTCATGGCGCGGAACGCCGCAGGCAGTTGCTCAATGATCTCTTTTTCGTCGATGCGCAATTGGTGATGCTGCGTGCCGTAGTGCTTGGCGATCAGGTCCGAATACTGGAACTCGTCGCCGCGCTCGCCGCCGGCATCCTGGAAACCGATGGAGAAGGTCGACAGGTTTTCAACACCAACTTCACGCAACAGACCGACCAGCAGGCTCGAATCGACCCCGCCCGAAAGCAGGACACCCACATCGACCGCCGCACGTTGACGGATCGCCACCGCGTCACGGGTGCTGTCGAGTACACGGTCGCGCCAGTCTTCGAGTGTCAGATTCATCTCGTCGGCGTGTGGGCCGTAGGGCAGGGTCCACCAGGTTTTCTGCTCGGTGGTGCCGTCCGCTTCGATGCGCATCCAGGTCGCCGGTGGCAGTTTTTCGATGCCGGCCAGCAAGGTGCGCGGGGCCGGGACCACAGCGTGGAAATTCAGATAATGATTGAGCGCCACCGGATCGAGGATCGGGTTGATGTCGCCGCCCTTGAGCAGCGCCGGCAACGCCGAGGCAAAGCGCAGGCGCTGGCCGGTGCGCGATAGGTACAGCGGCTTCACGCCCAGACGATCGCGGGCGATGAACAGGCGTTTAGCGTCGCGCTCCCAGATGGCGAAGGCAAACATGCCGTTGAGCTTGGGCAGCAAGGCTTCGCCCCAGGCGTGATAACCCTTGAGCAGCACTTCCGTGTCACCACCGGAATAGAACGCGTAACCAAGGCTTTCAAGCTCGGCGCGCAGTTCGGGGAAGTTGTAGATCGCGCCGTTGAAGGCCAGGGACAAGCCCAGTTGGTTGTCGACCATCGGCTGCGCCGAGCCGTCCGACAGGTCCATGATTTTCAGGCGACGATGGCCCAGGGCAATCGGCCCTTGGGCATGAAAGCCCCATGCGTCAGGGCCACGAGGGGCCAGGTGATGGGTGATTCGTTCAACGGCCGCGAGGTCCGCAGGTTGATGATCAAAGCGTAACTCGCCAGCTAATCCGCACATAAATTCCTTACCGGTTTTTCCGTTGGGGAGGGTCAATCGATACCGCGCCAAAAACGACGGGTACTCAGAAACTGACCCGGCTGAATCCCCGGAGTTTTAGACCGATAAGTTATAAGGCACGCCGTCAGACTTTTCCGCGGATCAACTGGCGCACGGCAAAACGGTTGGGATGGCAGGCCTCAGCGACCGCTCTGGGCAGCGGTAAAGGCTCGTTTTCGATCCATGCCGCCAGCAATTCACCTGACAGTGGCGCGGTGATCAAGCCGCGAGAACCGTGGCCGCTGTTGACGTAAAAACCCTCAAGCCAGGGGCAGGGAATGTCCGGTACTTGCCGGGCGTCCTTGCTCAGTACGGCGTAGGCCTCGGCGAACGCTGCTTGCTCGGCCAACGGGCCAACGATCGGCAGGTAGTCCGGACTGGTGCAGCGGAACGCGGCGCGTCCTTCAAGCTGTTGCGGGTCCAGTGCCTGAGCATGCAGTCGCGTGGCCAGGTCGGGGGAGATTTCCTTGAGCAAGGCCAGGTTGTCGAGGTGTTCGGCGAGGGTTGGGGTCAGGTCATCGCTCTTGAAGTCGAAGCTGGCGCCGAGGGTGTGTTCGCCCAATCGAGCCGGCGCCACATAGCCTTCGGCACAGACGACGGTGGCCAGGCTCTGGCTTTCGGGTGTTTGCGCCAGTCGGGTGATCTGGCCGCGAATGCGCTTGAGGGGCAGCTCGGCGCTGTGTGGAAAACGCTTGATCTCGGCGGCGCCGGCCAGGATCACCACGGGGGCACTGGCCAGCAAATCATCACCGTCCCAGGCCTGCCAATGATCATCAATCTTGCGCAGTTCCAGGACATCGCGATGGGGCAGCCACTGGATGTTCGCCGAAGACGCCTGCCAATGGCACAACGCCGGCGGATGAATCCAGCCGCCCTCCGGGAAGAATAATCCGCCGTGCTCCAGGGCGATGCCGGCCTGAGTCTGGGCTTGCGGTTGATCGAGCAAGTGCACCAGGTCTGGCGAAAAGGCGGCGGCCAATTGCGCCTGACGCTCCGCTTCCTTGGCGTTGAAGGCCAGTTGCAAGACCCCGCAATCGTCCCAGTCGACGCCCCGTTGCAGATGTTCGAGCAAGCGCCGGGTGTGACCGAAACCACTGACAATCAACTGCGACAACGCGGTGCCATGGGCCGAAAGCTTGAGGTACAAAACGCCCTGAGGATTGCCCGAGGCTTCTTGCGCCAGCGCATCGTGACGCTCCAGAAGGCTCACTTGCCAGCCGCGCGCAGCGAGGCTGGCGGCGCTGGCGCAACCGGCCAGGCCGGCGCCGATCACTAAGGCACGACGTTCGCCGTTCAGCGGCGCTGGACGCGCAAACCACGGTTTAGCCAGGACTGGCACCGGGACGTTCTCAGGCCAGCCGAGGAATACGCCTCGCAGGATTTCCCATTTGTGGCCAATGCCGGGCGTGCGCTTCATCTTGAAGCCCGCCGCATTCAGCAGACGGCGCACCCAACCGGTGCTGGTGAAGGTGCTGATGGTCGAGCCGGGGGCCGCCAGACGCGCCAGTTCGGCGAACAGTTCGGCGGTCCACATGTTGGGGTTTTTCGCCGGGGCAAAACCGTCGAGAAACCAGGCGTCGATCTGCGCGTCCAGTTGCGGCAATTGTTCCAGGGCATCGCCGATCAGCAGGGTCAGGGTCACGCGGCCATTGTCCAGCACCAGGCGCTGGAAGCCTGGGTGGATTGCGATGTATTGCGTCAGCAGTTGATCGGCAAACGGTTTGAGTTCCGGCCACAAGGCCAAGGCACGCTGCAGATCGGGCAGGCTCAGCGGGTATTTTTCGACACTGACAAAATGCAGCCGCGCCCCGGCCACCGCGTGCTGTTCGAACAGCTGCCAGGCGCAAAGGAAATTCAGCCCGGTGCCGAAACCGGTCTCGCCAATCACCAGTCGACCGCCGGCCGGCAACGCGGCAAAACGTTCACGCAAAGCGTTCTGTTCGAGGAACACGTAACGGGTTTCGTCCAGCCCCGACAGATCGGAAAAATACACATCATCGAACACCCGCGAACGCGGGAGCCCTTGGTCGTCCCAGTCGAGCTGGGCGTGGGGTAATACAGGTTTCATGGCAGGCTCGGCAACGGCAAGGCGGCCATTCTAGCCGATCGCCGGGGCGGTGCTTGATCCATGGCAAGCCTCAGGATGGCGTGCTTGTACAAAATAGTGGTGACCGCAAAAGATCGCAGCCTGCGGCAGCTCCTACGGGTGTACGCCAATCCCGCGTAGGAGCTGCCGCAGGCTGCGATCTTTTGGCCATTTTTGCATCACCGCAATCCTTGAACTTCCGTTAGTCTTGCTTAATCTGGAAAGGGAGCCATCCATGTTCGAATCCGCCGAAATCGGTCACGCCATCGACAAAGAAACCTACGACGCCGAAGAACCGGCCCTGCGTGAAGCCTTGCTCGAAGCGCAGTTCGAACTTCACCAGCAGCGCCGCTTTCCGGTGATCATTCTGATCAATGGCATCGAAGGCGCCGGCAAGGGCGAGACGGTCAAGTTGCTTAACGAATGGATGGATCCACGCTTGATTGAGGTCCGCACGTTCGATCAGCAGACCGACGAAGAGCTGGCTCGGCCACCGGCCTGGCGCTACTGGCGGATGCTCCCGGCCAAGGGCCGCATGGGGATTTTCTTCGGCAACTGGTACAGCCAGATGCTGCAAGGCCGGGTTCATGGCTTGTTCAAGGACCCGGTGCTGGATCAGGCGATAAACCAGTCCGAGCGCTTTGAAAAAATGCTCTGCGACGAAGGCGCGCTGATCTTCAAGTTCTGGTTCCACCTCTCCAAGAAGCAAATGAAGGCGCGGCTCAAGGCCCTGGCGGATGACCCGCTGCACAGTTGGCGCATCAGTCCACTGGACTGGCAACAATCGAAAACCTACGACAAATTCGTGAAGTACGGCGAACGCGTGTTGCGCCGTACCAGTCGCGACTACGCGCCTTGGCATGTGATCGAAGGGGTGGACCCTCATTACCGCAGCCTGGCGGTGGGCAAGATCCTGCTCGAAGGCCTGCAAAATGCTCTGAAGCGTCCCGAGATCCATCCCGGCAAGGTCAATGCCGCGCCGTTGCCCATCAGTGTCGATCAGATGAACCTGCTCGACAGCCTGGATTTGACTCAGAGTCTGGACAAGGACGATTACGAAGAACAATTGATTACCGAGCAGGCGCGATTTTCCGGCCTGATGCGCGACAAACGCATGCGTCGGCACGCCCTGGTGGCGGTGTTCGAGGGCAATGATGCGGCTGGCAAGGGCGGGGCGATCCGCCGGGTTGCGGCGGCCCTCGATCCGCGTCAGTACAGCATCGTGCCGATTGCCGCGCCCACCGAAGAGGAACGTGCGCAACCTTATCTATGGCGGTTCTGGCGGCACATCCCGGCCAAGGGCAAGTTCACGGTGTTCGATCGTTCGTGGTACGGGCGGGTGCTGGTGGAGCGCATCGAAGGCTTCTGTCCACCGGCGGACTGGTTACGGGCCTACAGTGAAATCAATGATTTCGAAGAGCAGATCGCTGAGGCCGGAGTGATCGTGGTCAAGTTCTGGCTGGCCATCGACAAGCAGACGCAACTGGAGCGTTTCCAGGCCCGGGAAGAAATCCCCTTCAAGCGTTTCAAGATTACCGAAGATGACTGGCGCAATCGTGACAAATGGGACGATTACCGCGCGGCGGTCGGCGACATGGTTGATCGCACCAGCACCGAGATTTCGCTCTGGACACTGGTGGAAGCCAATGACAAGCGCTGGGCGCGGGTCAAAGTCCTGCGCACCATCAATCTGGCGCTGGAAGAGGCGTTTGAAAAATCCGACAAACACGACAGGAAAGCGAAACAGCACAACAAGTGAGCGATGGTTGCGCATACGCGGGGTGAATGATTGTCGCGGTCGGTAATGCAGTGGACTTATGCTCGGTCCACTCTCAACCGACAACAACAATGAGGTATGCCATGCGTGAAGTGGTGATCGTCGACAGCGTGCGGACCGGCCTGGCCAAATCCTTTCGCGGCAAGTTCAACCTGACCCGTCCGGACGACATGGCGGCCCATTGCGTCAATGCGCTGCTGGCGCGCTCGGGCATCGATCCGGCCAGCGTCGAGGATTGCATCGTCGGTGCCGGTTCCAATGAAGGTGGCCAGGGTTTCAACATCGGTCGCAACATCGCGGTGCTGTCGCGCCTGGGCACCGGCACTGCCGGCATGACCCTCAACCGTTTTTGCTCGTCGGGCTTGCAGGCGATCGCCATCGCCGCCAACCAGATTGCTTCGGGTTGCAGCGACATCATCGTCGCCGGTGGCGTCGAGTCCATCAGCCTGACCATGAAAAGCATCAACACCGACAACCTAATCAACCCGCTGCTCAAAGAGCAAGTGCCAGGCATCTATTTCCCGATGGGCCAGACGGCCGAAATCGTCGCTCGTCGTTACGACGTCCGCCGCGAAGAACAGGATCTGTACGCGCTGCAAAGTCAGCAACGTACCGCTCAGGCTCAGGCCGCTGGATTGTTTGACGACGAAATCGTGCCGATGGCGGTGAAGTATCGGGTTGAAGACAAGGCCACAGGGCAAGTGCAGATCCTTGACGGCATCGTCGATCACGATGACTGCAATCGCCCGGGCACCACTCTGGAAAGCCTGGCGGGATTGAAACCGGTGTTTGCCGAAGACGGTTCGGTGACGGCGGGCAATTCTTCGCAGCTGTCCGATGGCGCGTCGATGACGCTGGTGATGAGCCTGGAAAAAGCACTGGAACTGGGGTTGAAGCCTAAGGCGTTCTTCCGTGGTTTCACCGTGGCCGGTTGCGAGCCGGATGAAATGGGCATCGGTCCGGTGTTTTCGGTGCCGAAATTGCTCAAGGCCAAGGGTTTGCGGGTTGCCGACATTGATCTGTGGGAACTCAACGAAGCGTTCGCCTCGCAATGCCTGTACAGCCGCATTCGGTTGGAGATCGATAACGACAAGTACAACGTCAACGGCGGTTCGATTTCCATCGGCCATCCGTTCGGCATGACCGGTTCGCGTCAGGTCGGGCATCTCGTGCGTGAATTGCAGCGCCGCAACGTGCGTTACGGCATCGTCACCATGTGTGTGGGTGGCGGGATGGGGGCGACCGGGTTGTTTGAAGCGGTGCGTTAAGTCTGGGCGATTTGTGTTGGCTGATTAACCGCTTTCGCGAGCAAGCCCGCTCCCACAGGGATCTAGTGTGCGGCATAGATCCAATGTGGGAGCGGGCTTGCTCGCGAAGGCAGCGCCGCGGTCTATAGGCTCATCCGCAAAAGCAGCATCCGCTCGATGTAAGCCTGTACCTCCCGCGCCAACTTCTCCGGATTTTCAAACGGCCCCTCCAGGGTGTTTTCCCGGGTGCTGAAATACAAATCCCCATTCACACGACACACTCGGTCACAGCGAAAGTGCGTGGCGGGGGCATTGTCCTGGGCGCGTTTGCCGTACATGGCGATCTCCTGAGGAATGTTCCTGTTGGCGAATCCCATGAGCTTATGCATGAACCACTTGCAACGCCTGGCCAACCGATCGACGGCATAGCGCCAATTTAATGGTGCGACCAGCACAGTTTCATTCGCGGCCAACGCCCAACTGTCCCTGTGTGCCGAACGGCGCTAAGCCTAGAATGACCTTTCTCGCCACTTGGCTTCGGGGTTCGCAATGCACATTTCATCAGGTCGCTGGGTTTACGGTCTTTTCCTGGCCTTGGTGACCGCGCTGCTGTGGGGAATCCTGCCGATCAAACTCAAGCAAGTGCTGCTGGTGATGGACCCGGTGACGGTGACCTGGTTTCGACTGATCGTATCCGGCGGGTGCCTGTTCATTTATCTGGCGGCGACCAAACGCCTGCCGAGCCGCAAGGTGCTCGGGCCGCGTGGTGGCTGGTTGGTGTTGATGGCAGTGCTCGGCCTGGTGGGCAACTACGTGCTGTACCTGATGGGCCTGAACCTGCTTAGCCCCGGCACCGCGCAACTGGTGGTGCAGATGGGCCCGATCATGTTGCTGATCGCCAGTCTGTTTGTGTTCAAGGAACGGTTCAGCGTGGGGCAGGGGATTGGCCTGCTGGTGCTGTTGATCGGCTTTGCCCTGTTTTTCAATCAGCGCCTGGCCGAGTTACTGACCTCGCTGACCGATTACACCGCCGGCGTGTTGTTGGTGCTGTTGGCATCCACGGTCTGGACGTTTTACGCCTTGGGCCAGAAGCAATTGCTCACGGTGTGGAATTCGTTTCAGGTCATGATGGTGATCTATCTGTTCTGCGCACTGTTGTTGACGCCGTGGGTGCACCCGCTGGAAGCGCTGCAACTGAGTCCGCTGCAAGGCTGGCTACTGCTGGCGTGCTGCATGAATACGCTGATTGCTTATGGCGCGTTTGCCGAGGCTTTGGCCCATTGGGAGGCATCGCGGGTCAGTGCGACGCTGGCGATTACGCCGTTGGTGACGTTTGCTGCGGTGGCCGTGGCGGCGTGGTTGTGGCCGGACTATGTGCATGCCGAGACGATCAATGGTCTGGGGTATGGCGGGGCGGTGCTGGTGGTGCTGGGGTCGGCGCTGGTGGCGTTAGGGCCGTCGTTGATTGCGGGGCTCAGAGCGCGGCGAATGAAGATGGCCGCCAGTTAAACTGCGTTATCGTTCTTCGCGAGCAAGCCCGCACACATTTAACCGCGTTCTATCAGAAGAATGCGGTCCCTTGTGGGAGCGGGCTTGCTCGCGAAAGCTGACTGTCAGGCACTACACAACTCAGCCCTTGGCACCGGCCTCAATCATATTCTCCGGCCGCACCCACGCATCAAACTCTTCATCCGTCAGATACCCCAACTGCAACGCCGCCTCACGCAGGGTCAGCCCTTCCGCGTAAGCCTTTTTGGCGATCTCTGCCGATTTGTCATAGCCAATGTGCGGATTCAGCGCCGTCACCAGCATCAACCCACGCTCCAGATGTTCAGCCATTTTCTCTGCATCCGGTTCCAGGCCGGCGATGCAATGCTGCTGGAAGTTGCTGCAGCCATCGCCGAGCAGGCGGATCGATTGCAGCAGGTTGTGGATGATCACCGGTTTGAACACGTTCAATTGCAAATGGCCCTGACTCGCTGCAAACCCGATGGCGACGTCGTTGCCCAAGACCTGACAAGCCAGCATCGACAGGGCTTCGCACTGAGTCGGGTTGACCTTGCCCGGCATGATCGAGCTGCCCGGTTCGTTGGCCGGCAGTTTCACTTCGGCGAAGCCTGCTCGCGGCCCGGAGCCCAGCAGGCGCAGGTCGTTGGCGATTTTCATCAGGGTCACGGCGAGGGTTTTCAGCGCGCCGGACAGCGTGGTCAGCGGCTCATGGCCAGCCAGGGCGGCGAATTTGTTGGGTGCGGTGACGAACGGCAGGCCGGAGAGGGCGGCCAGTTCGGCAGCGATGGCTTCGCCAAAACCGTGGGGCGAGTTCAGCCCGGTGCCGACCGCGGTGCCGCCCTGGGCCAGTTCACAGACGGCCGGCAGCGCGCTGCGGATCGCCCGTTCGGCGTAATCCAGCTGCGCGATGAACGCCGACAGTTCCTGACCGAAGGTAATCGGCGTCGCGTCCATCATGTGGGTGCGACCGGTCTTGACCAGTTTCATGTGCCGCGCCGCCAGCTCGGCCAATCCGCCGGACAGTTCGCTGATCGCCGGCAGCAATTGCTGTTGCACGGCCTGGGCTGCCGCGATGTGCATGGCGGTCGGGAAACAGTCGTTGGAACTCTGGGAGCGGTTAACGTGATCGTTAGGGTGAACCGGCGACTTGCCGCCGCGAGCTTTACCGGCCAGTTCGTTGGCGCGACCGGCGATCACTTCATTGACGTTCATGTTGCTCTGGGTGCCGCTGCCGGTCTGCCAGACCACCAGCGGGAACTGGTCGTCGTGGCTGCCGTCGAGCACTTCGTCGGCGGCCTGTTCAATCAGTCGGGCGATGTCGGCGGGCAGGTCGCCGTTGCGGTCATTGACCCGCGCCGCGGCTTTCTTGATCAGCGCCAGGGCATGCAGCACTGCCAGCGGCATGCGTTCGTTGCCGATCGCGAAGTTAATCAGCGAGCGTTGCGTCTGAGCGCCCCAGTAGGCTTCATCCGGGACTTCCACCTGGCCAAGGCTGTCGGTTTCGATTCGGCTCATCATGCACACTCCTGTAGGTCTGATAGCGCAGTTTAGGCCGTGATCGCCGGTCGTGGTTCCATCAGTCTGGAATTTGACCGTTCAACCCCTATAAATCAGGCCCGACAAGGCTTGGGGTTGAGCCACACAGTTTTTTAGGCGCAGAATGGACGCCCTTGGGGTTTTACCTCGCCTGCTAGAAAAGGAAACTCGATGACTCGTCTTCGTGCCATCTGTACCGCGGTTGCACTGGTTTGCGCCAGCGGCCCTGTTTTTGCCGATACCGCCAGCCACAACGCCAGTGCCGAAGCGTTCCTGACCCTGGCGCACGCTGACAAATTGGGCACTCCGGTGTACATGCAAGTGCAGCAAATGTTCGCTCAGCGCTTTGCTCAGACCAAAGCCCCTGAATCGAAAAAGGCCTTGCTGGAGACCTACCAGGCCAAAGCCAACGCCGCGCTGGACCAAGCCATTGGCTGGAACAAGCTGAAGCCGGACATGGTCAAGCTCTACACCACCAACTTCAGCGAATCGGAGCTGAAAGACCTGGTCGCGTTCTACCAGTCGCCACTGGGCAAGAAAGTCCTGGAAAAAATGCCGCAGCTGACTCAGCAATCGGCCCAGATGACTCAAGCCAAGCTGGAAAGCGCCGTGCCTGTGGTCAACAAACTGCTGGCTGACATGACGGCCGAGCTGGAGCCTAAAGGCGCCGCTGCTCCAGCCAAGAAAAAGCCTTAAGCGGAGTTCGGTATGACCATGCAACAACGCATCGAATCGACGCTGGGCCTGTTGCAGCCGCAGCATCTGCAAGTGCTGGATGAAAGCCACATGCACAGCCGTGGGTTGCAGACCCACTTCAAGGCCGTGGTGGTCAGCCAGCAGTTCGAAGGGCTCAACCGTGTCAAGCGTCACCAGAAAGTCTACGGCACGCTCGGCGAGCTGATGGGCGAGTTCCATGCGTTGGCGCTGCATACCTATACGCCAGAGGAATGGGCACAGATCGACGCGGCTCCGGCCTCGCCGACCTGTGCTGGCGGCAGTAAGCATTAAGCATCGGTTTTTTGCTAGAATCCGCAACGCGCCGCTCACCCGGCGCGTTTTTTTTCGCATCCGGTTCACCCCTTACGAGGGTAGCCACCTGGAGAATCACCCATGACACAACAGATTGTCGTGGCGGCACTGTATAAGTTCGTCACCCTGGAAGATTACGTCGCCTTGCGCGAGCCGCTGCTGCAAGCGATGGTCGACAACGGCATCAAAGGCACGCTGCTGATCGCCGAAGAAGGGATCAACGGCACCGTGTCCGGCAGCCGCGAAGGCATTGACGGGCTGATGGCCTGGCTCAAGAACGACCCACGCATGGACGACATCGACCACAAAGAGTCGTACTGCGACGACCAGCCGTTCTATCGCACCAAAGTCAAACTCAAGAAAGAAATCGTCACCCTCGGCGTCGAAGGCGTGGATCCGAACAAGAAGGTCGGCACCTACGTCGATCCAGAGAACTGGAACGCGCTGATCAGCGATCCGCAAGTGCTGTTGATCGACACCCGCAACGACTACGAAGTCTCGATCGGCACCTTCGAAGGCGCCATCGACCCGAAGACCACCAGTTTTCGCGAATTCCCCGACTACATCAAAGCCAATTTCGACCCGGCCGTGCACAAGAAAGTCGCGATGTTCTGTACCGGCGGCATTCGTTGTGAAAAGGCGTCCAGCTATATGCTCAGCCAGGGTTTCGACGAGGTCTATCACCTCAAGGGCGGCATTCTGAAGTACCTCGAAGAGGTGCCACAGGAAGAAACCAAATGGCAGGGCGACTGCTTCGTGTTCGATAACCGCGTGACCGTTCGTCACGACCTCAGCGAAGGCGACTACGATCAATGTCATGCCTGTCGTACACCGATCAGCGCCTCCGACCGCACATCCGAGCACTACGTGGCCGGCATCAGTTGCCCGCATTGCTGGGATAAGCTGAGCGAGAAGACCCGTCGCAGTGCCATCGACCGGCAAAAGCAGATCGAACTGGCCAAGGCTCGCAACCTGCCTCACCCGATCGGCTACAACTACAAGCAAACTCCTTCCGAGGCTTGAACCATGTCTGCACAACGCCTGCTCTATGTGATGGATCCGATGTGTTCCTGGTGCTGGGGCTTCGCGCCGGTGGCCAACGCGCTGGTCGAGCAGGCGCAAGCAGCGGGGGTGGACGTGCACCTGGTGGTGGGCGGTTTGCGCACCGGCAGCGGCTCCGCGCTGGAGCCGACCACCCGGCGCTATATCCTTGAGCATTGGCAGGCGGTCACCGAGGCCACGGGCCAACCGTTCAAGCTGGAAGGTGCGTTGCCCGACGGGTTTGTCTACGACACCGAACCTGCCTGTCGGGCGCTGGCGACCGCGCGCAGCCTGGCGCCGGATTGCGCGTGGAAACTGCTCGGGCTGATTCAGCACGCGTTTTACGCCGAAGGTCGCGACGTCACACACGCCAGCGTTCTGGTGGAGCTGGCGGAGCAGGCCGGTCTGCCGCGTATCGAGTTCGCCGCCGCGTTCGACCGTGCCGATCAGCACGCCGCGACGGCGGCTGATTTCACCTGGGTCCAGGACCTGGGCATTGCCGGTTTCCCTACCTTACTGGCTGAGCGTGATGGTCAATTGGCGCTGTTGACCAATGGCTATCAGCCCCTCAGCGTATTGTCTCCGTTGCTCGGCCGCTGGCTGGAGCGCGCTGCCTGTGCATGATCTGCCCGACGAAGCGCCAGCTCCTTCACGTGTCGACCGTCTGAGCTGGGCAGAAATCCGTCGCCTGGCGCTGCATCACAAGAAATCCCTTTGGATCGCCAACGGCGTGGCGGTGTTGGCAACCCTGTGTAGCGTACCAATTCCCTTGCTCCTGCCGTTGCTGGTGGACGAAGTGCTACTGGGCCACGGTGACGCCGCACTGAAAGTCATGAACCACGCGCTGCCCGACGACTGGCAAAAAGCGGCGGGCTACATCGGCCTGATGCTGCTGGTGACTTTGTTGCTACGCTGTGGCGCCTTGTTCTTCAACGTGGTTCAGGCAAAGTTGTTTGCGGCACTGGCCAAAGACATCGTGTATCGCATTCGCACACGGCTGATCGAACGGCTCAAGCGCATTTCCCTGGGCGAATACGAAAGCCTGGGCAGCGGCACGGTCACCACGCACCTGGTCACCGACCTGGACACCGTGGACAAATTCGTCGGCGAAACCCTCAGTCGCTTCCTCGTGGCCATGCTGACGCTGGTCGGCACCGCGAGCATTCTTATCTGGATGCACTGGAAGCTGGCGCTGCTGATCATGCTGTTCAACCCACTGGTGATCTACGCCACGGTACTGCTGGGCAAACGGGTCAAACACCTGAAGAAACTCGAGAACGACAGCACCTCGCGCTTCACCCAGGCGCTGACCGAAACCCTCGACTCCATTCAGGAAGTACGCGCCGGCAACCGTCAGGGATTTTTCCTTGGACGCCTGGGTCAACGCGCCCGGGAAGTGCGCGATTACGCGGTGAACTCGCAGTGGAAAACCGATGCCTCGAACCGTGCCAGCGGCTTGCTGTTCCAGTTCGGCATCGATATTTTCCGTGCGGCGGCGATGCTCACCGTGCTGTTTTCCGACCTGTCCATCGGCCAGATGCTGGCGGTGTTCAGCTACCTGTGGTTCATGATCGGTCCGGTGGAACAGCTGCTGAATCTGCAGTACGCCTATTACGCGGCCGGCGGCGCGCTGTCGCGGATCAACGAGTTGCTGGCCCGGGCCGATGAGCCTGAATACCCGGGCGGTGTCGACCCGTTCAACGGTCGCGAAACCGTTGGCATCGAAGTCCAGGGATTGAGTTTCGGTTACGGCGACGAGCTGGTGTTGAACCAGATGAACCTGTCGATCGCCCCCGGCGAAAAAGTCGCGATTGTCGGCGCCAGCGGTGGTGGCAAAAGTACCTTGGTGCAGTTGCTGCTGGGCCTGTACACGCCGCTCGCCGGGACGATCCGCTTCGGCGGCTCGACCCAGCAAGAGATCGGCCTGGAAACCGTGCGGGAAAATGTCGCCGTGGTCCTGCAACATCCGGCGCTGTTCAACGACACTATCCGCGCCAACCTGACCATGGGCCGCGAACGCAGCGACGAAGCCTGCTGGCAGGCTTTGGAGATTGCTCAGTTGCACCACACGGTTCGTGAGTTGCCCAACGGCCTGGACAGCATCGTTGGACGTTCCGGCGTGCGGTTATCCGGCGGGCAACGCCAACGCCTGGCGATTGCGCGGATGGTGCTGGCCGAGCCCAAGGTGGTGATCCTCGACGAAGCCACCTCAGCGCTGGATGCCGCCACCGAGTACAACCTGCACCAGGCGTTGGCGCGGTTCTTGAGCAACCGCACCACGCTGATCATTGCGCACCGGTTATCGGCAGTGAAACAGGCTGATCGGGTGCTGGTGTTTGATGGCGGGCAAATTGCCGAAGATGGTGACCATCAGCAGTTGATTGCTGATGGTGGTTTGTACGCCAAGCTGTATGGGCATTTGCAGCAACATTAGATCAGTGCCACAGGACGTTCAGCGCATTTTCACCGCCGTCGTAACCGAATTCCTTCATCACCACCGAGCACGATTCACAAGGTGGCATCGTGGTGGCAATGCTGACCGACTGTATCTGCGTGCGATCAGGATATTTCTTGCGGATCACGCTGATCAACTTGCTCTCACTGTCCAGTGATGTAGGCGCGCTCGTCAGTGTCGGTTTATAGGTGTCGATATCTTTTATGGTGTGCGGCACGGCCAGCAGTTTGCCCTCGGGTGTCACATTGAGGGCAATGCCAGGGAATGTGTCATTGAGATCGATATTGAAATAGGTCGTTTCGCCAACCTTCACCTCATCCGCCCCCAAATTGTTCTTGAATAACGGCAACTGCCCGGTGGTCCCCTGCGCCCCCGAAACGCTGACGTACACCTCCCGTTTTCCGGCGGCGGTATTTACTTCTGCATAGGCGATGTTTCTGGGATTGCGCGAACGCTGGTGACGAGGGATCAGGCCATGAAGCTTTTTCATTGCGTCGTCGATTCTCAAGGCGTTGCCTGCAGTCGTCCGCCTGGTGGCCGGTTCACGGAACAATGTATCGAAAATCTCCACTGTCCTTTGACGCAAGGCTTCTGGTGCCTCTTTGCTGCGTGACCAGCTTGTCGCACCGTCCGGCAGTCGGGTGACAATCATTCGGGTCGAGTGATCAAACAGGACCGCTTCCCCTGGGCTGGTATCAACCTTGAGCCATTTGAGCGTGTCGGGCGGGTTGGCATGGCCTCCGATCGGAATGGCGATTTCTTCCATTGTTTTCAACGCAAGTTCCACCGCTTCCGTACCGTGAATCCTTGCCACATTGTTGGCATTCAACGATCCGGTGTAGACAGTCAGCAATTCTGCTTTGAGATCTTCCTGCAATGTGGAAGCTTTCTTGAAATTCAGCGTGTCTCTTATGCTTTGACCTTGTGCCAGTTCGGCGACGTAAAAATGTCCAGCATCCAGTCGGGTGAACACATAGTGCTTTGAATCGTCCCTCGCCGGGATGATGGTGGCACCGGCCTCGAAGGTGTCAAATTGATTCTGGGTCCCGTAGAGAATACTCACCTTGATCCTCCCATAAATCCCTTTTTGGAACTCCATCGTAGCCGGGAGCCGGCTTTTTTTCTTCAGGGTTTTAAGCAACATCGCCCGATCCGCAGTGGCCGGCGTATAGATACTGTCTCCGAACCACGGCGCCCAGCCTTTGTTTTCGTCGAAACTGCCGATGGCCGGCGTCGGCGCCGGATCACGGGTGACGAATGAAGTCTTGCATACATCGGCACCCGGGTTACGTCGTACCCGGCAAGGCAAGGATTTGAACATCGCCTGATCATCAATCAAGTCGGCACGGCGCAGTTGGTTGCCGTCCAGACGATAGGGAATGTCATCAACGAACAGTGTGGTTCGACCATCGATCTCAAGTACTTCACGGATATGGACATATTCCGGGAGTTCTACCAGGACGTGGGATTCGGTAGGAGGTAACGTTTTGAAGGTTGACCGGCCCTGCATGAAGTTTCTGTGGTTATTGCTCAGGCGCGGGCCATAGGGCAAGGACGTCACCGGGTCGACGGGGTGGAATCGGGTCAGGTCCGACGGGCTGGTATTGCGCACAAGTACATCATCGACACCGTTGACCGTTGCCAGTCGATCGCTGTTTGTCAGCGGTTTCCAGCGCCCCGGATCGGTTGTCTGGGGCAGGTTGTGGACCAGTCGGTAGCTGTCGGCGTGTCCTGTCAGTTTTTTGATTCCGTCAAGGCCCATGCTGCCGGCTATGTACAGCCCTTTCCTGGCGCCGCTTACCGTTGCCTTCAGCAGTGTCGGAACCCCGTCCAGCGGGTTCAGGTTTCTCAGCGAAGCGGTCAGCAGTTTTCGGGTCAACGTTGAAAAGGAGGGCAGACTTGCTTTGACGGTCATGCGCGAGGCTGTGACCCCGGCCCTGATCAAACGCACCGAACCCGACATGAATTTCCCGACAGGACTGATGAATGAAGCCAGGTCCAATACGAGTCCGATCACGCCTGTGAGTATCTGGCCCGACAAAAGGTCCTCAATACTGCCCCAGAAGGGCACAAACCCTTTGACCACCTCAACGAACGTATTCCGCCGTTGTTCGTTTCTAGCCCTGATGGTGTCGAATGCCGTCATGCCGCGGGCTTGGGTATGCAACTGCCGTTCATCTACGTACAGAAAATTCGTTGCAATGTAGTGGGCCACTGCATTCAAACGGGGGGATACCCGCGCCGTTCCTTCGCTATGGCTAACGGCAGCTGCGGGCACGTCACCTACCACGCCGAGGATCGCTATGCAGTACGCCCTGTCAGCAGGCTGCGTGCCATCTAAGTGCGCTGACCAATCGAGAAGTAGAGAAGTGCTGATTTCAGCAGTATATGTTTGTCCGGGGATTGAGGCGTGCAAGGGAAACGTGGTGCGAACCCCTTTGACTGTTGAAAACCTCAAGTGGGGTCGGCAACGAATGACGCCAGCACTCGGGATCAGTTCGTAATAGGTGATTTCATGATTGTGGGTCACCTGTAGAACGAAACCTCTTCTTGGTCGGATGTCTCCCCTTAATTGGATGTGTGTTTTTTCCAGGTGCAGGCTCAGCAAGCGGATGTCACCCCGCTCAAGGGCCTGGCGGTCGGCCAGTGGCAGCGAGGTCAGTAGACTGGCGATCAGGGTCTGATAGGCCGTCCTGATTTTCGAGAGGTAGTTTGTGAAGTCTGTTTCAAACTGCCTGTTGATATCAGGCAGCGTCTTGCCCCCGCTTCTGCTAGGCACAAGCCTTTCGATCCCCCTATGATCCTTGCGGAATTCCTCATCATGCAGGGTTCGCTTGTCGTCGATCTTGATCCAGTGACTGGTTCGTGTTTTTCCATCGGACTGGGTTACAAACCATTTGCTTGCGTCATCGAATTGGCCATCGGCATAGACATCGAGGAATGCATCGCCCGGCAGCTTCAATGAGGGCATATCTCTGAACCCCAAGCTGCTCGGTGGCACATGACGCAGCAACTTGCGCCCGTCCGATTCGAACATTGCATCGCCAAACAGATCATCCTTTACCCGTTTGGCCATCTTCAGTCTTTCAGGGGGCGGCAAATCGAGTGTCATGACGGCGTTGTTCAGGCTCTCGCTGTGGCTTTCCAGAGCTGCCATCGCCCGCGTCATATCGTCCTCGTCGTAATCGGATTCCGTTCGCGATTGAACGATGCCACTGCACACCGCCCATTCCAGCGCTGGACCCATCCTCAGTCGCGCAATCTTCTCAAGTTGTTCGGACGAGGCGTCGGCGCTCCGGGTCAGGGGCAGGTCAACGAGTTGTTGAAAGGACAGCGGTTTCAATCGATCAAGGTCGAGTTCATCTGCCAGCAGCACGCCGTGCATGAAGTTCACCCACACCACCGAACTTTTGTAAGGAAGGTCGGACGGGATATCGCGCACAGCGAAGTCCTTTGAGAGGCGGGTCTCGAACACCCGCGCCAGTAATATCGCATCCTTGGTATTGGCGAGCCGCCGGTTGCGCAGCAAGTGCTGTTCGAAATCGCTGCGCAGGCTCTGGTAGCTTTTGCCCCAGTGTGCCGGGTCTTGCCAGCGGAAGCCGGCGAGCTCTTGCGAATCGTCAGCCGACGACTCATGAAAGTAGAGGCATATGGCTTTGCAAATCAGTTGATTGCGTACGGACGTCGGCGTCTGTTCGCCGGGGTGTGCGCCATACCACTCGAGTTTCTTGAGAAGCCGGTCTGCCAGATCCTGTGCTTGGGTCGCGTTCAATATCCGCTCGAGAAATACCGAGGGCTTAGCACGCAATTCCTCTTCGGACGCGAGACGCAGTACATCGCCGCCCAGATGACGGATCAACGAGGACTTGCCGGTCATGAAGCTTTTTACGGTGTCGACGATTTGAACATTGATGAGTTTTGCCTTGTACATGTTGATGGTCAGGGATTGCACGAGGGTGGGTGTCGCACGTTGCAAAGCCTTGAACCGTTGTCGATCCTGAGCGGTGGGTTGAGTAATAAAAGATTCGATATCCGGGCCGTCATCAAGTCCCAGCGCTTGTCTGGCGCGAATTTCTTCGGCGGCCGATGTGTCGGGTGCAGCTAAAGGTGTCGATGTCATGTCGCACTCCTCATGAAAGTAATTCCCGCAACAAGTAGGGGAATCTTGGAGTGCCCAGTTAATCGATCTCGAAATCTGCTGTGGCTGTACATATATATGGTTGTGTTTAGAGTGTACCGAGGCTGATCCTCCGCTTGCCGGAACCGAGAACGCACCCTAGTCTAGCTGTAGCGATCACGGTGGATGATGATCTGGCAGTGCTAAAACAAGGGACCTCATGAATCAAGCGCGGACTCTCGGAACGCCACGGTTGTTGGGCATCGTCTGGCCATTTATTGCCGTCGTGTTATTTCAAGCCTTGCTGGGCGGTGTCAGCCTGTATGTTCTGTCGGCGGTTCGCGGCTACGTTGCCGGTGAAAGCCTGTGGTCCAAAGGCCAAAAAGACGCCATCTATTACCTCAATCTCTACGCCGACAACCGCGACGAGACGATTTTCCTCAAATACCAGAACGCCATTGCCGTACCGCAGGGGGGCCACGAGTTGCGTGTGGCGCTGGATCATCGGCCACCTAATATCGAAGCGGCACGGGTGGCGATCCTCAAGGGAGGTAACCACCCGGATGACGTCTCCAGTTTGATCTGGCTTTACCTCAATTTCCGGCACTTCAGTTACCTCGAAAAAGCTATCGACCTTTGGACGGTGGGCGACGCGTATCTGGTGCAACTCGATGAGGTTGCGAAGGAAATGCATCAGCACATACCTGTCAATCAGGCCGCCGAGGCTGACATCAAGCGCTGGAAAGACCAGATATTCGCCATCAACGAGGGTGTGACACCGGCGGCGAAAGCCTTCAGCGATGCCTTGGGCGAAGGTTCACGGGTGATCCTGCGGCTGCTGCTGGTGACCAACCTCGCCACCGCTCTGGGCTTGATTGCGCTGGCCTTGATGCGCACCCACAAACTGCTCAAGCACCGCAATGCGTTCGCCGAGGCCCTGCAGTTGGAGAAGGACCGGGCGCAGATCACCCTGCAATCGATTGGCGATGGCGTGATCACCACGAATGTCGACGGCGCGATCGCCTACATGAACCCGGCCGCCGAGGTGCTGACCCACTGGAAGGCCGAGCAGGCGACGGGTTTGCCGCTGGCGGCGCTGTTCAATCTGCTGGACGAGAACGCTCAGGCCGATGGCTTCACGTTGATCGAGCACATTTTGAGCGGACAACTCAGTGGAGGCAGCGAACACTCAAAACTGATCCAGCGCCTGGATGGCAGCACGGTTTCGGTCACCCTGGTCGGTGCGCCGATCCGCAACGCCGGCAAGGTCAGCGGTACCGTGCTGGTATTGCACGACATGACCCAGGAGCGGCAATACATTGCCAATCTGTCCTGGCAGGCGACCCATGACGCCTTGACCGGGCTCGCTAACCGCCGCGAGTTCGAATATCGCCTGGAACAGGCGCTGCACAACCTGACACGGCAGTCGGGGCGCCATGCCCTGATGTTCCTCGATCTGGATCAGTTCAAACTGGTCAACGATACCTGCGGCCATGCGGCGGGTGACGAGTTACTGCGGCATATCTGTGCTCTGTTGCAATCCGGTTTGCGCGAAGGCGATACCCTGGCCCGCCTGGGTGGCGACGAGTTTGGCATCCTGCTGGAGAACTGCGCTCCGGAAGCCGCCGAAAAAATCGCCGAAGGCCTGCGTCAGACCGTGCAGAACCTGCACTTCGTCTGGAAAGGCCGACCGTTCGTGACCACTGTGAGCATCGGGCTGGTTCACGTCACTCAGAATCCGACCACTCTCGAAGCCTCGCTGCGTGCTGCTGATATGGCTTGCTACATGGCAAAGGAGAAAGGCCGTAATCGGGTTCAGGTCTATCACGCCGATGATTCGGAACTGTCCCTGCGCTTCGGCGAGATGGCTTGGGTGCAGCGCTTGCACATGGCGCTGGAAGAAGACCGCTTCTGCCTGTACGCCCAGGAAATCGCGCCCCTTGGTCATATCGAGAAGGGCGGTGGACATATCGAAATTCTGTTGCGTCTGCATGACGAAGCCGGACGGATGATTCTGCCCGACAGCTTTATTCCGGCTGCCGAACGTTATGGTCTGATGACGTCCCTTGACCGCTGGGTTGTGCAGAACGTTTTCAAAGTCATTGCCCAATGTATAGCCGAACAGCGCAAAGGGCCGTTGGCCATGTGTGCGATTAATCTGTCAGGCACAACTATCGGAGATGAGGCGTTTCTGCACTTCCTGCGTGAACAGTTTGTTACTTACTCCATACCGCCTGAAATGATTTGTTTTGAAATCACTGAAACCAGTGCTATTTCCAATCTCGGAAGTGCAATCAGATTTATTAATGAACTCAAAGGTTTAGGTTGCCACTTTTCACTGGATGACTTTTGCGCCGGAATGTCCTCATTCGCCTACTTGAAACATTTGCCTGTAGACTTCCTGAAGATCGACGGGAGTTTCGTAAAGGATATGCTGGACGACCCGATTAACCGCGCCATGGTCGAAGTGATCAATCACATCGGTCATGTTATGGGTAAGCGTACGATTGCCGAGTTTGTTGAAACACCCCAGATCGAGCAGGCATTGCTGGAGATCGGGGTGGATTACGCTCAAGGGTATGTTATTGAACGCCCGCATTTGTTTACCTGCGACAGTTTACAAAGTCGTCCAGCCAGGCCTCAGCCTTTGTTATTCAAGGCGCCTGGCACGTTCCGTTGAAATCTCTTGCTGATCCTTATAATCACAATCAAAAGGAGCTCGACAGTGATCGACACATTCAACCGAACCGGACCACTCATGGAAGCTGCAAGTTATCCCGCCTGGGCTCAAAGCCTGATCCAGGATTGCAGCGAGAGCAAACACCGGGTTGTCGAACACGAACTGTATAAGCGTCTGCGTGATAACAAACTCAGTGCAAAGACCATGCGTCAGTACCTGATCGGTGGCTGGCCGGTAGTCGAACAGTTCGCGTTATATATGGCACAAAACCTGACCAAGACTCGCTTTGCCCGCCATCCAGGTGAAGACATGGCGCGTCGCTGGCTGATGCGTAACATACGCGTCGAATTGAACCATGCCGATTACTGGGTGCACTGGAGCCGTGCTCACGGTGTCAGCCTGGAAGATCTGCAAGCGCAAAAGGTTGCCCCTGAACTTCACGCCTTGAGCCACTGGTGCTGGCACACCAGTTCGTCGGATTCGCTGATCGTTGCCATTGCCGCCACCAACTACGCCATTGAAGGTGCGACCGGGGAGTGGTCGGCGCTGGTCTGTTCCAGTGGCGTCTACTCGGCATCATTCCCCGAGGAAGATCGCAAGCGGGCCATGAAGTGGTTAAAAATGCATGCCCAGTACGACGATGCCCATCCGTGGGAAGCCCTGGAAATTATCTGCACGCTGGCGGGCATGAACCCAAGCAAATCCCTGCAAGTGGAATTGCGTCAGGCCGTCTGCAAGAGCTACGACTACATGTTCCTGTTCCTGGAGCGCTGCATGCAGCTTGAGCATGCGGAAAAGGCTCCTGTCGCGCGTGGACGCATGGAGCTGGCCGAGAGCTGATCGTTTAATACACGCCATTGAAAAAGCCCGTTCCCCCTGTCTGTATCGTAAGGGGGGCGGGCTTTTTCGTAATGGCAGCAATCGGTCAGGCGCTGATCTTCAGCCCGACCAGCCCGGAAATGATCAGCGCGACACTGGCGAGCCTGAACAGCGCCATGGATTCACCGAACAGAATGATCCCGGCAATTACCGTCCCGACCGCACCGACACCCGTCCAGATCGCGTAGGCCGTGCCCAGCGGCAATTCCTTCATGGCAAGGCCCAGCAAGCCAAGGCTGATGGCCATGGCGGCAACGGTCAATGCGGTGGGGAGAGGGCGACTGAAGCCATCGGTGTATTTCAGGCCGACGGCCCAGCCAACTTCGAACAGGCCGGCGAAAAACAGAATGATCCAGGACATGAGAGACCTCCATCGATTGACGGGGTCGTCCCCAGATTAATGACTCGATCGAGCCGCGAGGTCGTCCTCGCGTTGCACAATAGAGTGCCCATCATTAACCCGGGGATCAAGTTTTCGGATCAGTCGATAGCCTGCTGAGCCGCTGTTTCCCGATCTTCTTTCTCACTCATCCGGCGGAAATACGTCGAGAGCAGCGCCCCGGAGATGTTGTGCCAGACGCTGAACAACGCACTCGGCACCGCCGCCAGCGGCGAGAAGTGCGCACTGGCCAGGGCCGCACCCAGCCCGGAGTTCTGCATGCCGACTTCCAGCGCCAGGGATTTACGCTGGGCCAGTGGCAACTTGAACAGCCTCCCGGTGAAGTAACCCAGCAGATAGCCGAAGCTGTTGTGCAGCATCACCACGGCCATGATCAACAGGCCGGATTCGGCGATCTTCGCCTGGCTGGCGGCCACCACCGCGGTGACGATGATCACGATGCTCACCACCGAGATCAGCGGCAGCACGTCCACCGCGTGGCGAACCCGATCACCCAGCAGGCGCTGGGCAACCACGCCAAGCACGATCGGCAACAGCACCACTTGCAGGATCGACCAGAACAGCTCCATGAACGACACCGGCAACCAGGCTGAGGCCAACAACCAGATCAGCGCCGGGGTCAGCAGCGGGGCAAGGAGGGTGGTGACAGCGGCGATGGCTACCGACAGCGCCAGATCGCCGCGGGCCAGCCAGGTCATCACGTTCGACGAGGTGCCGCTAGGGCAGCAGCCGACCAGGATGACGCCGACAGCGATCTCCGGCGGCAAGTGGAAAGCCTGGCAAAGCAACCACGCCACACCGGGCATGATCACGAAATGCGCAACCACGCCCAGGGCCACGCGCCATGGATGGCGAGCGACTTCGGCGAAGTCTTCGAGTTTGAGGGTCAGGCCCATGCCGAACATCACCAGGCCCAACAGCGGCACGATCGCGCCCTTCAGGCCGATGAACCAGGTCGGTTGCAGGAACGCCACGACGGCGAAAATCAGTACCCAATAAGCGAAGGTGTTGCCGACAAAACGACTCAATGCAGCCAGTGCGCGCATGGCCTGATCCTTGTTATTCGTATTCGAAAATTACGCAGGCCCAATGTGGGAGCGGGCTTGCTCGCGAAGGCGTCCTGACAGTCAACATCATCGCTGAATGTCAGTCCCTATTCGCGAGCAAGCCCGCTCCCACATTAGCAATCACCAGCCTTTAGATCCCCTGCGGAGTCTCTTCACCGCCCAACGCTTCAACTAGCGCCGGCAGGAAGTCGCCGAAGGTCAGCATCATCAGGGTGAAGCTGGCGTCCAGTTGGCCGAGGGCTTCTTCGCCACCGTCCTGTTCCGCCTGGTCTTGCAGCAGGTCTTCGAACTTCAGGCGCTTGACCACCATCTTGTCGTCAAGCACGAAAGACAGCTTGTCTTGCCAGGCCAACGACAGCTGAGTGACCACTTTGCCGGTGCTCAGGTGCAGCTGGATTTCTTCGCTGGTCAGGTCCTGGCGCTTGCAACGCACGATGCCGCCGTCTTCGTGGGTATCACGCAGCTCGCACTCGTCCAGCACGAAGAAATCGTCCGCAGCTTTCTGGGTGGTGACCCATTCAGTCATGGTCGCGGTAGGGGACATCTTCACGGTCAGCGGACGTACCGGCAGCGTGCCGATGACTTCACGCAGGGTGGACAACAGGTCTTCGGCACGTTTCGGGCTGGCCGAGTTGACCAGGATCAGGCCCTGTTTCGGCGCGATGGCAGCGAAAGTCGATGAACGACGAATAAAGGCGCGCGGTAGGAAGGCCTGGATGATTTCATCCTTGATCTGATCGCGTTCCTTTTTGTAGACCTTGCGCATTTGTTCGGCTTCGATCTCTTCGACCTTTTCCTTCACCGCGTCACGCACAACGCTGCCCGGCAGAATGCGCTCTTCTTTACGCGCGGCGATCAGCAGGAAGTCGCCGCTGATGTGCACCAGCGGAGCATCTTCGCCCTTGCCGAATGGCGCGACGAAACCGTAGGTGGTCAACTCCTGGCTTGCACATGAACGCGCCAGTTTGGTGGCCAGTGCAGTTTCCAACGCCTCGGCATCAAAAGGCAGATCTTGGGTCAGGCGATAGATAAGCAGGTTTTTGAACCACATGGGGCGAGTCTCTCCTTTATACAAAGGGGGGCATTATTCTCTTCGCGGCGCCATAGGCCAACCCTTCTCTAAGCCTTTGGAAGGCCTGAAAAAATTAATTAAAAAAGTGCTTGCCAGAGATGTGGTCGCTCCGTAGAATGCGCGCCACACCGAAAGTGAAGGGTGATTAGCTCAGCTGGGAGAGCGTCTGCCTTACAAGCAGAATGTCGGCGGTTCGATCCCGTCATCACCCACCATTCGCTTCCAGTGTTACGCGCAGCGGTAGTTCAGTCGGTTAGAATACCGGCCTGTCACGCCGGGGGTCGCGGGTTCGAGTCCCGTCCGCTGCGCCATATTCGGTNTATCTGGAACGCTGAACGCCAGGTCACCACGGAAAAGCCCGCTTAACGCGGGTTTTTTTCTGTCCAACGTTTGTAAGTTGTTCCTGCAGGTCGCGTCGTTTTATGGGTTTTCAGATTTTTTTGAAAATTATTCAATTAAATCAACACTTTATGAAAATCTGTGGCACAATGCGCCCCGCAACGAAGGTAAAGGGTGATTAGCTCAGCTGGGAGAGCGTCTGCCTTACAAGCAGAATGTCGGCGGTTCGATCCCGTCATCACCCACCACTTACTTTCAACGCTACGCGCAGCGGTAGTTCAGTCGGTTAGAATACCGGCCTGTCACGCCGGGGGTCGCGGGTTCGAGTCCCGTCCGCTGCGCCATATTCGGTCACCTGGAACGCTGAACGCCAGGTCACCACANNGAAAGCCCGCTTAATGCGGGCTTTTTGCTGTCTGGGGTTTGGCTTCTGCCGAGGTTCCACCGAGAAAGCGACCTTTGGGTCGCTTTCTTTCGTTCTGCCTTCTTATCATTCGGCGTTGCGGCTGTGTCGGTAGTCGCTCACGGCTTCATACACGGCTTTACGCAACCGGTTTATACCGCCAATAGGGCGATGAGCCTCAAGGCCAAACCATGGGTTGAACGACTGGTTATCGCATTGCACGTTCAGCGCAGGCGTATCGAAGTCCTGGGCGGGTACGTTGATCCGCGCTACGGTCTCGAACAGGGCATCGTTTTCCTGCCACTCAATGCTCGTGTCTTCGATCGGCATGTACTTGGCCGGGTCCTGGCGCTGTATCTGCAGGACGAAACAGGCCGGCATCCGGTCGGTCGACAGTTGCTGGTTCAGCGCATTGCGCAAAAAGTTCGGCAACTTCTGGTTTTGCGCAGGCAGGGTGTAAGTCGGGCAGTTTGCCGGATCGGGCATGACGCGGAACTTGGCATTGGCTTCGCCGAATTTGTAGGGCGAAACCGAAAAGTAAGTCGTCTGGGTCGGGCTTTCCGGGGCGGGTGAAAGTGTCGCCAGCGCGATAAACAGATGGCGAACCTGCCAGGTCCGTGGGTCCCAACCCGGAAAGAACGCCATCAGCTTCTTGCCGTCAGCCTGTGCGGCTACATTCTGACGGTACTCGGCGACATCGCTGACGAAGAAATTCGGATGGCTGAACATCACGAAGTCCTGTTCACCACGACTCTGTTGATCACGTAGCAGCTGTTTACCGGGCACATCGAGCAATTTGATCGCTATGCCCCGTGCATCGCGGATGCTGTCGAACTGCGGGTAGGCATTACCGTTGGACAGCCGCATCGTTGCTTGCCAGGTTTTGCCGGGTTCGCTGAACACACCCTGACGCAGTTCAACCGCCAGATCCGGCAGCACCTGAACCTCGGCCTTCACGCAGCCATGGGCCTTGGCATGGGCGTCGCGCAGGTAGCGGGTGCTTTCACGGTGCTGATCGACGATGCGCACGGCGGTCTGGATGATGTCTTGAGTCATCGCTGATTCGCCATCCGGAATCAGTTCTTCAGCCGAAACCGGGCCGCTGTGCTGCCAGGCGAACCACGCCGTGGCCAGTGCCCAGCCGAGCAATCCAAGGCCTAGCGACCACAGCAGGGTTTTGCCGAGAAAGGCGCTAAAACGCATCCAGAGTCTGCTCATGGCAATTGCGCCTCCAGCGGGCCGCCCAACACTTTCAGATACTCCAGCAGCGCCCAGCGCTCTTCTGGTTGGAGCAGGCGACCGATGACGCCGTTGCCACGCTTGCCTGCGCGGAATTCGTGGCCGCTGTTGTGATTGCCGGTGATGCGTGTGTCGAACATGAAGCCATTGGTGAAGGCCTCGGTGCGATAGCCGAGGTGCCTCGGGTCGTACTCGAAAGTGCCTTTATAGAAGGTGGTTGCGCGTTCATCCTGGGGCGAGAGCAACTGATAAATGCTCGGCACCGAACCGTTATGCAGAAATGGCGCGGTGGCCCAGACTCCCGCCAATGGTCGCGCCTTGTAGGCGCGCAATTCACGCACGCCAATCGGCAGGCCGAAACCATCCATGTCCCGTCGTTCGGCCGCAGGAATGTTTGCTTCACGGAAGGCCCGGTTTCCGACGAAAGCGGTGACGTAGGCCAACCCTTTAGCCGACGAGAGCTTGCTCAAATCCAGCGATTCAACGGGCGTCGGCTGCAATTGAACATCCAGCTGCGCCAGCTCTGCCGGGTCCCATTGCAAGGCTGTGAGGTCGAAGCGATGGTCGGCGATGTTATTGGCCGCGCCCGGGTCTGTGCCGATGAACTCCACGGGCAGCATTTTCAGATGTTGCACCCAGCGCCCGTCGCTTTGGACCGATCGAGGTACATGGCAGCCGGCGCAGTTCTCGATGAATAATTCGCGACCTTTTGCGGCCTGGGTTTTATCGATGGCGCCCAGCAGTTCTTCTGGCCAGGCTGGCGGTTTGAGCCGTTGCAGGGTTTGTTCGATCAGGTGCAGATCGCGTAAGCGGACACTGGACGGATAACGGGCGTCTCCTTTAAGCGGTTGGCCATTAGCGTCGAAGAAATTCAGCGTGGCACCCACACCCAAGGCCTCACCGATGTTGCGGGCCATTGGTTGCTGCGCCGAACCGTTCCACTGCACCCAGTCGAAGGTCCACATGTCCCACAGTTGCGGATAGTCGACCGGAGCGTTGGCCACACGGTAGTTGGCGGGGGAAATCGCATCGCCGAAACTGGCGTTGGCAATGCGCCCGAAAGCGTCGGTGCGGCCGGGGCCTTCTTCGGTGGGATAGAGCCCGCGATGGGTGTCGTTCCAGGCCACCTTCAAGAAGGTGTCGAGCGAGACTTTGACGTCTTTGCGCAGTTGTTGATGCCGGGCATCGTAGTCCTGGCCCAATACGTTGCGTGCGAAACGTTCGAATTTCCACGGGTTGTAGTAAGTCGACGTCAGGCTCGCTACCAACGCTTGCCCGAAACTGCCGCCGCGCAACGTAGGAACGCTGGATGGCAGAACGTGTTGCGCCGAACCGCCATCGATGCGCACGGCCTGGCCGTTAAAGCGCAATTCACCGGTGTGACAGGCGGCGCAGGTAATGTCGAGAAACTCGTCCTGGCTTCCAGGGTTCTGATGACGGGCAAAGCCCACTGGCAGATTGCCGGGGTTGTTTGGTGTGGGTCTCTGGCTGGGGGCGATCAGAAAACCGAAGCGGGCGAGGTATTCGGGAGCGGCGAATCGCTGTTGCGAGAACGGTAATTCGAGGGCCTTGAACCAGTCATAGCGCAAGCCTTTGACCTGAGTACCCTGGGGCGTGAAGTAGTAAGTCTCGCGGTCGTGGGCGCTCCATTGCTCCAGGTAATGCACCTGCTGCACGGGTGACCAGGCCGGCAGTTTCGGGTTGGCGACGTAGTACAGAGCCACGGCGAGGCCCAGCCCCAACAGGACTGCGAACAGAACCAGCAAGCGAAAGAAGAGGCGCAAGATAAACATCCGTGTCGATTTGAAGCTCCCTTATGCCTCAGCGCCTGAGGTGCGGCAAGTGGCCATTACGCCAGATGCTGGGGTTCTGCTATCGGTCTCTGTGAGCACAAGATGACAGAAGCTTCATCAGCCCAATCCCGAAATGCGTTAAAACACCTGAACTTATCAGATGTTTCCTGCTCTCATGCCGGTAGCCATTGGTCGTGGCCGCCTGATAAGCTCGCGGCTTTAATTCGATTGCCCTTTAGGCGCATGAACAAGGAAATAGCATGAAACAGCATCGGTTGGCGGCGGCGGTGGCCCTGGTTAGCCTGGTACTTGCGGGTTGTGATTCGCAGACCAGCGTAGAGCTGAAAACCCCGGCGCAAAAAGCTTCCTACGGGATTGGCCTGAACATGGGCAAGAGCCTGGCTCAGGAAGGCATGGATGATCTGGACTCCAAAGCCGTAGCCCAAGGCATCGAAGATGCCGTCGGCAAGAAAGAACAGAAGCTGAAGGATGACGAACTGGTCGAAGCCTTCGCAGCACTGCAAAAGCGTGCTGAAGAGCGTATGGCCAAAATGAGCGAAGAGTCGGCAGCTGGCGGCAAGAAATTCCTCGAAGACAACGCCAAGAAAGCCGGTGTAACCACCACCGCTTCGGGCCTGCAGTATGAAGTGGTCAAGAAAGCCGATGGCGCACAGCCTAAGCCGACCGACGTAGTGACCGTTCACTACACCGGCACCCTGACCAACGGCACCGTTTTCGACAGTTCCGTCGAGCGTGGCAGCCCGATCGATCTGCCGGTCAGCGGTGTGATTCCGGGTTGGGTCGAAGGCCTGCAACTGATGCACGTTGGCGAGAAGTACAAACTGTACATCCCTAGCGAACTGGCTTACGGCGCCCAAAGCCCAAGCCCGGCGATTCCAGCCAACTCGGTGCTGGTATTCGACCTGGAACTGCTGGCAATCAAGGATCCAGCAAAACAAGACGCCGCTACCAAGTAATCAGCGTCTGCTCTAAAAACAACGCCCCGCTTATGCGGGGCGTTGTTGCATCTGGCGTTCGGCGAAGGTAAACAAAGCGAACGGATGCTGTAGGCTGGAGTCATAGCCATTGAGGGCGCCCGCACTAGCCGCGCCAGAGCGCCAAGTCAATGATATCTTGGGTTTTTTTATGTGAGTAAAAAACGCCCGATCTGAGTTAAGCCCTTATGAAACGGGGCTTTCAGCCGTGAAAAGCAGCTCTGTTCACAAGGTTATCCACAATTTGTGTGGATAACATTTCAGTGGGAGGAAATGATGAAAACACCCTGGAGTTTCGCTCGTTTCCTGCCTCTGGCCGGACGCCTGCTGGCGCGTGGACGTTTGCCGACCTTACTCTTCGCGGTGGCCAGCAAAGGAGCCAGCCAGGGTAACCGGCTAGGCAAGCTCAAGGATGATCTACGCCTGTTGCAGGCACTCTGCCTGGCTTACTGGCGCGGTGAGTATCGGGCCATCAGCCCCAAAGCCCTGATATCGGTCGTGGCAGGCCTGATGTACTTCCTCAGTCCGGTGGATGCCATTCCTGATTTCATCCCAGTGTTCGGCATGCTCGATGACATCGCGGTGCTGGCCTGGCTGATGAAAGTTCTCGACGATGAACTCAACGCCTTCCGCGTCTGGCGCAAGCGTCAGTTGCCGGAAAAGCTTGCGGTGGTCGAACGCCTTCCCGATACCCCGGAACAACTTCAGCTTCAGGGGCCGAAAAAAAACTGAACTGATTCAATCTCATCCACAGATTGATACCCCCGCGACCTTGGCCGCTGTTAGGATTACACTTCTAGGGAAAAGTGCCGACTCGCTAAGTGTTGTTGTCCTACGGGGTAGTCATGGATATTCAGATAATTACACGCGAAGGAGAGCCCGAGTATGCGGTTCTGCCATGGGCTCAGTATCAGGCTCTACTAAAAGCAGCAGGCATCAGTGAACAACCGTCGCGGGTCGCCCCAGAGCGTCACGCGGCAACACCAGACCAGATTCTTCCGGGTCTGGATCAACTACGCAGTTTGCGCGAAGGGAAGGGCATCGCCATTGAGGCGTTGGCCCGCACGGTAGGCATCAGCCCGTCCTATCTGGCCTTGATCGAAAGTGGCGAGCGTCTACCCGACGCTGCGATTCGCCGCAGCCTGGCCTGGGAATTGACGGTGCCAGGGTGGAGGGATGAATCGTGAGCGTACGCATCAGTCGTCAACATTGGGACGGGTTGCTGGGCGAACTGGATCAGGCGCGTCGCCAGCGTCATCTTCTGACATACCGGGCGTTGCTCGAACGTTTGCAACTTCCCACACCGGCCATGCAAACCTTGACCGCCGCGCTTGAACATCTGGCCGCGCTGGACGCCAAGGCCGAGCAGCCATTGCGCAGTTCGCTGGTGATCAGCCAGGGCGCCAGCCGCCTGCCGCGCACCGGATTCTTTGAATGTGTCGAACGTCTGGGGCGTTTCTCCGGCCCGTCCGATGGGGTGGCCGCAGCATCCTGGCATGCCTCGGAAGTGGTGCGGGTGTTCGAATACGAGTACCCGGAATCGGCGGAGGCCTGAGTGTTTTTAAAACTCAAGGCGCGGGCCAGCTACTGGCTGGCTCGCCGCTTGTTTCACTGGTCATGGTTTGTGCGCCAACCGCGTGGCTGGAGCTGGCTCGAAGGCCAGTTCGCGCGCATGGCGAACCTGGGTGATGTTGGCGCCCAGAGCTTCTACGGCCACATCCTGACCTTTCGTGGCGTCGGCCTTGGCGCTCGCGAAGAGGGAGTGCGGTTGCTGCGTCTGGCGGCGTTGGCGGGGGATGGCAAGGCGGCGTATCAAGTTGGCGTGATCAGTATCGCCGGAACACCGAGCAAGGCGCCGGATGCGGTTGAAGCTGCGCGGTTTTGGGAGATTGCTGCGAAGGCTGGGCATCCGCTGGCCGAGCTTAAACTGAAAGAGTTGGCGTCTCGCGGTTCCGAGGCACCGCCCTCAATCTGAGTTGGCAGAACCGGCGTCATCGCGAGCAGTTCTATCAACGATGCCCTATGAACAACTCCTCGTGCTGCCCCGGCACCGCCAGACTATCGATCACATGCACGCTATACCCCGGCACATTCTTCGCGTGATGCTTGGCCTGCGATGCCATCTCCGCCAACTGGCTTGCATCGAGTTGTCCACAGGCCTGTGGATGTAAATGCACCACGCCGATCGACAGTGACAGCAATGCAAACTCCTGGCGCACACCCTGACGGTTTGGGGCGATGAAGCAGCCGGCTTCCAGATGTTCGCTGCGATAAAAGCGGCGGCATTGGCTCTGGAAGTCGTCCAGCAACTGATTCAAGCGTTTGCGCCAGTCTTCCGGGCCAGCACCAGCAGGAAGTCATCGCCGCCGATATGGCCGACAAAGTCGCGGGAAGGGTCGACGCGGTCATTCAGGCATTGCGCCAGGCTTAGCAGGACTTCGTCCCCACGGCCGTAGCCGTAGATATCGTTGAAGGGTTTGAAACTGTCGATGTCGACGTAGCAGATCACCGACTCCCGTTGCTGTTGCAGCAGTCGCGTCAGGCATTGCTGGATCGGCACGTTGCCCGGCAGCAGGGTCAGCGGGTTGGCGTAACGGGCTTGCTGGATCTTCAGTTCGGTAATCAGTTTGAGTACGTCGATCACTCGGCCCAATCCCAGGTAACCGCCGTTGAGGGTGATGATGAAGTCTTCTTCGATGCGTTGCCGCGCGCGGCTGGTGATCAGTCGGCTCACTTGTTGCAACGACTGGCTCATCTCAACGGCGAGGAAGTCATCACTCATTAAACGGCTGATCGGCTTGCGGGCGAACAAGTCGGTGGCAAAAGGGTTGAGCAGTGCATCGGAGAGCGAATGCCGATGGACGATGCCGCAGGGCTGACCTTGCTCGTCGAGCACCGCCAGAGAGTTCAGGTTGGCCTGGCGGCGAAAGGCTTCCAGCACCGTGGCGGTCGGTGTATCGCGACCCACTGCCGGTTGGTCTTTGAGCAAAGCGCTAAGGTCGCTGACTTCATCATTCAACGCCACCGCTGTGCTTTCCCGTTTGGGCATCAGGGTTCGGGCATCACGAGGTGGATGTTCCTGGGGGCGGCAGAGCAGATAACCCTGAACCAGATCGACGCCCATCTCGGTCAGTACCGCGAGTTCTTCCGGCAGCTCGATACCTTCTGCGATCACTTGTGCCCGCGAGGCCTTGGCGATTTGAAGGATCGAGCCGACGAATTCGCGCTTGAGGGCGTCCTGGTGAATGCCGTCGATGAAGTGTCGATCAATTTTCACGTAGTCCGGACGCAATTCAGACCACAGCCGCAAACTCGAATAGCCTGCGCCCAGATCATCCAGAGCAATGGAAAATCCCATCGCTCGATAGTGATGCAACGCGGTTTGCAGCAGCTCGAAATCGTCGGTCGGGGTTTGTTCAGTCAGTTCTATCACCACCTGACTCGGCGATATGCCGAAATCCTGCAGCAGTTGCAGGGTGCGCCCGGGTTGGTGGGCGGCTTCGAGCAGGGATTCAGGGGAAACGTTGAGGAACAGTTTGCCGGGCAGTTGCTGCTCGTTGAAACGTCGGCAGGCGCTTTGACGGCAAGCGATTTCCAGCTCGCTCAGGCGCCCAGCCTGACGGGCGACGGCGAACAGTGCGAGGGGGGAGTGCAGTGGACTGTTGGAGGGGCCGCGACTAAGTGCTTCGTAACCGAGAATGCGTCGCTCAGAGAGGGAAATGATCGGCTGGAACAAGCTGTGCAAACCGCTTTGAGCCAGTATGGAACTCAAGGCACTCAGCTGTTCTGTGGTGGTCATGGCTTTCTCTGGCGATAAAAAAGGACTGGGAGCACTCTCTTGGATAAAGAGGGGCTCCCAGTCCTTTATTTCACGACAGAGTGATGACTGTATGATGACGCTCCGGGGAGCGTCAGCATTAAATTGCCATCATCTTGCTTGTAACAACTTAGTGCTTGGCTACCGTGGTATTGAGTTTCAGGTAGTCCAACAGAATCCGCCCGGTTTCGCTCAGGTAGGCATCGTCTTCCGGTTTGGTCTTGTCCGGCTCGGCCGCAATAGCATCCTCGTCTTCTTTCTTCAGCTCTTTGAGCGGTTCTTCTCCCTTGGCCTTGCGACGAATGTTTTCCATGACCAGTTGCTTGGCTTCTATGTCGGCGTGTTGCTTACGACGATCGACTTCGTTGAGGCTGACGGTTTTTTCTTCCATCAGCTTCTGGGCCAGGGCCAACTTGTCGCGGATAAACACAAACTCGGCGTCTTTGGCCGAGCGTGCGTCATGCTCGGATTTAAGCTGCGAGATGTAAGGCTTGAACGGGTCGACCGCAGGCTTGATGGCCGCACGGATGGTGTCCCACGGCATGGCTTCTGGTAGTGCGCTTTCGCCGATTTCCTTGGTGTCGATGATCGACGGGTAATCGATGTCCGGCAGTACGCCCTGATGCTGGGTGCTCTGGCCGGAAACCCGGTAGAACTTGGCCAAGGTCAGTTTCAGTTCGCCATGGTTCAGCGGCTGAATGGTCTGCACGGTGCCTTTACCGAAGGTCTGGCCGCCGATGATCAACGCGCGGTGATAGTCCTGCATGGCGCCGGCAAAAATTTCCGAAGCCGAGGCAGACAAGCGGTTGACCAGTAACGCCATCGGCCCTTTGTAGAAGGCACCCGGGTTTTCATCTTCCAGTACATCGACCCGGCCATCGGCGTTACGCACTAGTACGGTCGGACCTTTGTCGATGAACAGGCTGGTCAGCTCGGTGGCTTCCTGCAAGGAACCGCCGCCGTTGTTGCGCAGGTCGATGACTACGCCGTCGACCTTGTCTTTCTGCAACTCGGTCAGCAGTTTCTTGACGTCGCGAGTGGTGCTCTTGTAGTCCGGATCGCCAGCACGGAAAGCCTTGAAGTCCAGGTAGAAGGCCGGGATCTCGATGACGCCAAGCTTGTAGTCCTTGCCGTCCTGTTTCAGGTTGAGGACCGATTTCTTCACCGCCTGGTCTTCAAGCTTCACCGCTTCGCGGGTGATCGGGACGATCTTGCTGGACTGGTCGTTCGGCGCATTGCTGGCCGGGATCACTTCCAGGCGCACCACGGTGCCTTTCGGCCCACGGATCAGCTTGACCACTTCGTCCAGGCGCCAGCCGACCACGTCGACCATCTCTTTGTTGCCCTGGGCAACGCCGATGATCTTGTCGGCCGGTGCGACTTGCTTGGTCTTGTCGGCCGGGCCTGCAGGCACCAGACGCACGACTTTCACCTGGTCGTTGTCGCTCTGCAACACGGCGCCAATGCCCTCGAGGGACAGGCTCATGTTGATGTCGAAGTTTTCCGCGTTATCCGGCGACAGATAGTTGGTGTGCGGGTCGTAGGACATGGCGAAGGTATTGATGTACGCCTGGAAGATGTCTTCCGGGCGGGTCTGGTCCAGGCGCGCCATTTGATTCTTGTAACGCTTGGTCAGGGTTTCCTGAATCTGCTTGGAGTCCTTGCCCGCGATCTTCTGACGCAGCACTTCGTCCTTGACGCGTTTGCGCCACAAGTCGTCGAGTTCTGCGGTGGACTTGAGCCAAGGGGCGTCCTTGCGATCGATCAGCAAGGTTTCCTTGGCGGTGAAGTCGATCTTGTCGACGCCTTTGTTCAACTCGGCAAGGGCGAAGTCCAGACGCGCTTTGACGCGGTCCAGGTAGCGCTTGTAGATGGTGAACCCGGCATTCAGGTCGCCGCTTTTGAGGAAGTCGTCAAACTGGGTTTTCCACTTGTCGAATTCGGCAATGTCGCTGGCCATGAAGTAGCTGCGCGACGGGTCCAGCAGCTTGAGATAGCTGTCATAGATGATCACGGAGCGCGCGTCATCGAGCGGCGGCTTGCTGTAGTGATGGCGCTTTAGCAACTCGACGACGTTCAGGCTGGCGATCACTTCGTCACGATCAGGCTGAAGCTTGTCCCAGCTATTGGCTGCAAACGAATTGGTCGACATCGGCAACAGACCGATACCAATGAATAGGGCTAGGGCGGTGCTGGGGAAAAAATGCTTCATGCTGATTCGACGCGGGGACAATTGATCACGCATATTAGGCCGTCTTTGAAGTCGCCGGTTCCACAAAGGGCCGGTCAAAAAATGCAAGAAAGCCCGGCGCTACAGCAACGGGCTCAGTCCAGACTCACTATGGAGGCACTGTGAAAGCATTGCAAGGCGTTGAAGGTCAAGTGGAGTGGGTGGAAGAGCCCAGTCCTACATGTGATGTAGGACAAGTTCGGATTCGAGTGGCGGCTGCGGGTCTCAATCGCGCCGATTTGTTACAGAAGGCGGGTCTTTATCCGCCACCGCCGGGAGCCAGTCAGGTACTGGGTCTTGAGTGTTCGGGGGTCATCAGCGAGGTGGGGCCGGGCTCGTCCTGGCAAGTCGGGGATCGGGTTTGCGCCTTGCTGGCCGGGGGCGGGATGGCCGAGGAGGTAGTTGTCGACGGACGGCATGTGTTGCCGGTACCCGAAGGTTTGTCCCTGGCTGAGGCGGCAGCGCTGCCAGAAGTGTATGCGACCGTTTGGCTGAATTTGTTTCAACTGGCTGCGCTCAAGCCGGGTGAGAAAGTTCTGCTGCACGCCGGAGCAAGTGGAATCGGTTCAGCTGCCATTCAGCTGTGCAAGGCGTTTGGTAACCCGTGCTGGGTCAGCGTCGGTTCCGCCGAACGTTTGGCTTACTGCGAAGCGCTGGGGGCGCAAGGTGGGGTCGTGCGCAACGGGGATCTGGACAGCTTGAGCGACCTGGGGCCGTTCGATGTGATTCTCGACCCGGTGGGCGGCAACTACGCTGCGCTGAATCTGAGACTGATGGCGCGCGATGGTCGTTGGGTGCTGATCGGCCTGATGGGCGGTCGTGAGGCGCAGCTGGATCTGGCGCAGGTACTGGCCAAGCGCGTGCAATTGCTGGGTTCGACCTTGCGCAGTCGCGACGAGCAGTTCAAGGCGGATCTGTTCAGCGATCTCAGCCAGCATGTCTGGCCGTTGTTTGCTGAAGGGCGTTTAAGCCCGCAATTGTCCAAGACCTTTCCGATCAAGGACGCCGAAGCGGCGTTTGCGGAGTTGGCGACTAATAAGGTGTCGGGAAAGTTGGTGTTGGTAATCGACGAAAGCCTGGTTTGATCCCTGTGGGAGCGGCGGTGCGACGATTCGACTTGCTCGCGAAGGCGGTGTGTCATTCAACAAATGTGTTGAATGTAAGTTCGCTTTCGCGAGCAAGTCGAATCGTCGCACCGCCGCTCCCACATTGATTTTCGGTTATTTCCAGAGGTGGATTGGCCAGCCGGCTTTTTCTGCGTGTTCAAGCAGCACCGGATCCGGGTTTACCACGTGTGGGAAATCCACCTTCAGTAGCAATGGCAAGTCATTGCGTGAGTCGGAATAGAAACTGGCGCCCTCAAGGTTTTCCTCTTCCGCATCCAGCCATTCCAGCAAACGCGTGATCTTGCCTTCGCGGTAGGTCAGCGTGCCAACGGTGTTGCCGCTATAAACCCCATGCGTCACTTCCAGCTCGATGCCGAGAATCTCGTCAATACCCAAACGATCGGCGATTGGCCTCACCAGATGCGTGCCCGACGCCGAAATCACCAAAATCCGGTCGCCAGCCTTGCGATGGGCCGCAATGGCTTTGGTGGCGTCACTGAAAATGATCGGCTCGATGAAGTCTTCCACCCAAGGCCCTACCAAATGGTCGACCTCTTCGGGTGTGCGCCCGATCATCGGCTCCAGACTGAAGGTCATGTACTCCTCCATCCGTAGTTTGCCGTGGCTGTAGGCGTCCATCAGTTCATTGTTCTGACGCATGAACGACTCGGGATCGACCCAACCCAGGCGGCCCATTTGCTCGCTCCAGAGGGTGGCGCAGTCGCCGTGGATCAGGGTTTCGTCCAGATCAAAAATTGCCAGGGCCATCAGTGCGGTTCTCTCTTCAACATCAGCAAAGTCATCAGGCTACCTCACACAGGGCGGTTGGATCGATGGAAAGCGCCAGACGCTGACCATCGGGATGCAAATCGGCCGCCGAGCGGTTCAGCACATCCACCACCAATTCCACGCCCCGGGCTTCGACCCGGTAGCGAATCACGTTGCCCAACAGGCTGTGGCTGCGGATTTGTGCGTCGAGTTCGCCGTTCAGGCTCAGTTCGATGGCTTCCGGGCGAATCGCGATGCGATGGGTAATCGGTCGCTGCAGCAGTTTTGTGGCGCTGTCGGCGTCCAGCAGGTTGTAGTTGCCGATGAAGCCAGCGGCAAAAAAATCGATGGGTGCGGTGTAAAGGGTCTGGGCATCGCCGCTCTGTACGATCTTTCCCTGATTCATCAAGAAAATCCGGTCGGACATGGTCAGGGCTTCTTCCTGATCGTGAGTGACGAAGATCGTGGTCAAGCCGAGTTCACGCTGGATCTGACGGATCTGTTCGCGCAAGTGCTTGCGAATCCGCGCATCCAGGGCCGACAGCGGTTCATCCAGCAACAACAGACGAGGCCGGGTCACCAACGAGCGGGCGAGGGCGACTCGCTGGCATTGGCCGCCGGACAGTTGATGCGGATAACGCGCGGCGAAGTCGTTGAGTTCCACCAGTTTCAGTACTTCGGCAACACGCCTATGGCTGTCGTCGGCATTGACCTTCTGCATGCGCAAACCAAAGGCGACGTTCTGCTCCACGGTCATGTTCGGAAACAGCGCGTAGCTCTGGAACACCATGCCGATCCCGCGTTTCTGCGGGCTCAACGGGACGAGGTCCTGGCCATCGAGCAGGATTTTGCCGCCATCCACCGAGGTCAGCCCGGCGATGCAACGTAGCAGTGTGGACTTGCCGCAACCGGACGGGCCGAGGAGGGTGACGAACTCACCCTTCTGGATTTCACAGTTGATGTCGCTGAACACCGTGGTGCCCGCGTAGCTTTTCAGTAGGTGTTGGACGCTGACGAAGCTCATTGGCTTTTGTCCTTGTTCAAGATATTGGCAGCCCAGGTCAGAACCAGCACAAAGAAGAAGTAGGAAATCACCAGAGCACTGGTGAAGTGGCCGCTGCTGTTGCGCATGTTGTTGAGGTAGACCTGCAGGGTTTCGTAGCGGGTCCCGACGAGGATGTTGGCGAACACGAACTCACCGAACAGGAACGAGAACGACAGCAACAACGCCACCATCAAACCTTTGCGCAAGTTTGGCAGCACCACCAGGAACGCCGCTTGCCAGGTGCTGGCACCGAGCAGTTGGGCGGAGTCCATCAGGTCGCGCAGGTTGATCGCCTGCAGGTTGTTGGTGATTGCCCGGTACATGAACGGCAGCGCCACGGTGAAATAACAACCGATCAGAATCCACGGCGTCCCGACCATCGCGAACGGCCCGGAGCCGTAGAGCTGCAACAGACCCACCGACGACACTACCGGCGGCACCGCGAAGGGCAGCAGGATCAGGATGTTCATCAGCGCATCGAGTTTCGGGAAGTGGTAATGCACCACAAACAGCAACGGCAGAATCAGCACCACGGACAGAATCAGCGAGCCGACGCAGACCAGCAGCGATTGGCCGAACGCATGGAGAAACCTCGGGTCGCTCCACAGCTCCACGTACCATTTAACGGTGAAGCCGCTGGGCAGAATGGTCGCCGACCAACTGCTGGCGATCGAGTAGATCAGCGTCCCGAGCAACGGCAGCAACAGTATGGCGAACAGCAAATACACCACTACCCGGTGATAGACACCGACGGGGCCCAGTTCAGCGCGAGACATGGTAGCTCCTCTTCAACAGGAGCTGATGCACGATGGTCACCAGGGTCATCAACGCCACCAGCACTACAGCCAAGGCACTGGCCAGGTTCGGGTCCAGGGAAATGTCCCCGGAAACCATCGCCGCGATGCGGATTGTCAGCACGTTGAAGTTGCCAGTGGTCAGGGCGTACACCGTGGCGTAGGCGCCGAGGGCGTTGGCCAGCAGGATCACAAACGTACCGAGCAGCGCCGGAGTCAGCACCGGCAAACCGATGTGCCGCCAGAACTGCCAGCCATTGGCGCCGAGCAGCGCGGCGGATTCACGCCAGTCTTCGCGCAGGGCATCAAAGGCCGGGTAGAGCAGCAACACGCCGAGCGGGATCTGGAAGTAGGTGTAGAGAAGGATCAGCCCGGTTTTCGAATACAGGTTGAAGTCCTGAATGATCCCGGCCTGCTTGAGCATGATGGTGAAGCTGCCGTTGAAACCCAGCAGAATGATGAACGCGAAGGCCAAAGGCACGCCGGCAAAGTTGCTGGTCATGTTGGCGAAGGCGTTGACGAAGTTGCGCAGTTTCGAGTCGACCCGGCGCAGGGAGTAGGCGCCGAGCACCGCGATGATGATCCCGAACACGCTGGACCAGAAACTGATCTCGAGGCTGAACTGGATCGCCTGCAGATAGAATTTCGAATTGAAGATCCTGGTGAAGTTGGCGATGCCCCAGCCGAACTCTTCCGATTGCAGGCTGTTGATCATCACCCAGGACAGCGGGGCGATCTGGAACACGATAAAGAACAGTGCGAAAGGCACCAGGCACAAGGCTGCCAGCCATTTTCCGCGCGTCATGGTGTTCACTTGAGCAGCTCCCGGCACACAGGTTTGTCGTGGGCCACACCCAGCAGTTCGCAGACGGTGCCGCAGATTTCAGTCTGTTTCGGTGCAGCGTTGGCGTCGAAGCTGAAGGCATCGCCGAGGACGAACAGCGGTACTTCCCGTTCTTCCGGCAGCAGGCCGTTGTGGGAGCGGTCGTTGTTCATGCCGTGGTCGGCGGTCACCAGCACCTGATACCCGGCGTCGAGCCAGGTTCGCAGATAGTCGGCCAGAATAATGTCGGCCGAGCGGGCGCTGTTGCGGTATTGCGGGGTGTCGAGGCCGTGCTTATGTCCGGCGTCGTCGATGTTCATGGGGTGGACCAGTAAAAAGTTCGGCGCATGACGCAGGCGCAGGTTTTCGGCGTCGGCGAACAGGTGCGAGTCCGGGTAGTGATCGCTCCAGTAGAAATGACCGTGCTGGATTGGCAGGTCCGGGTCGTCGGTGTGACGATCCCGCGCGGCAATAAACGGCGAACGGTTATACAGCTCGCTGACCCAGTGATAGGCCGCGGCGGCGGTTACAAGGCCGGCATCGCGGGCGTAGTGATAGATGCTGCGCTGGTTGGACAGGCGCGAGACGTTGTTGTGGACGATGCCACTGTCGATCGGCGTGACGCCGGTCAGGATGCACTCGTAAAGCGGTCGGGACAGCGCCGGCAGTTCGCACTCCAGTTTGTAGAGCGCCGCGCGTCCTGCGCCAACGTAAGCCTGCAGGTGCCCCATGGCGTGACGGGCGACCTCGTAATTGAGGCCGTCGAGCACGACAAGGATGACGTTGTGCTTCATAAGGGCTGGAACTCCGAAAAGCGAAACTGGATCTGATCGTCGTAGGAGCTGGCGGAGCCTGCGATCTTTTTGGTTTCACTTGAGTGTCGAGTGAAAGATCAAAAGATCGCAGCCTGCGGCAGCTCCTACGGATACATCATTGCTTCATATTGACGATGACTTCTTCCTGCCACTTCTGCGGAAGGGCTTTGGAGGTCTTTTCCCATGCGTCTGCGTCTTTGATCGGCGTGACCTTTTTGTACTGCTCGTTAGGCAGCAACTGGGCCTGAACCTCGGGCGGCAGAGTCAGATGCTCGGCGCGGATCGGACGGGCGTTACCGCGTGCCAGATTGGTTTGGCCGGCGTCGCTGAAGATGTATTCGCGGGCCAGTTTGGCGGCATTCGGGTGCTTGGCGTACTTGTTGATGATGGTGGTGTAACCGGAGATCACCGAGCCATCGGATGGAATCAGCACGGTGTAGTCATCCGGGTTCACCATTTTGGCCTTGTAGCTCAGACCATTGAAGTCCCAGACCACACCGACCTCGATTTCACCCTTTTCCATGGTGGCAATTGTCGGGTTGGCCATCGACAGGCGGCCTTGCTTGGCGATCTCGGAAAACAGATCCAGCGCCGGCTGGAGGTTTTTCTCATTGCCGCCGTTGGCAAGCGCGGCAGCCAGAACGCCGTTGGCCGCTTGGGCCGCGGTGCTCACATCACCGATGGAAACTTTGTATTTGCCGTCCTTGAGGTCAGCCCATTTGGTCGGAGCGTCGGAGCCGTGCAGCAACTTTTTGTTGACGATGAACGCGATGGTGCCGGTGTAGGCGAGCGCCCAGTTGCCGTCCTTATCCTTTGCCCAGCTCGGGATCTGATCCCAGGTGCTTGGCTTGTAAGGTTGTACAACGCCTTGCTTCACCGAGATCGGACCGAACGCTGCACCGACATCACCGATATCGGCAGTGGCGTTGTCTTTTTCAGCGGCGAACTTGGCGATTTCCTGGGCCGAGCTCATGTCGGTGTCAATGTGTTTCAGGCCGTAGTTCTTGGCCAAGTCATCCCAGGTGCCTTTCCAGTTGGCCCAGTTGTCGGGCATGCCGACACTATTGACCTCACCTTCCGCTTTCGCCGCGGCTTCCAGGGTTTTCAAATCGCTATCAGCCGCCGTCGCGGCGGTGCACATGGCAATGGTCGAGCCTAACAGTGAGGCCAGGAAAAGCTGTTTCATCCGAAGCTCCTTTGGGCGTTTTCAACGCTGCGATTGCGGTTGTGTTGGTCTAGGTCAGCAATACCTGAGCCAATTTAGGCGCCTTTGATGACATTTTCATGTCGACGACTGGTCGGCCTATATTTTTTGGGCTGCAATGCTCAGGCTTCGGAGTAAGCGTAGACCATGGCTAATAGGCTGATATAAAAGGACTTGGCCGTGAAATTGCAGGTGTCTGGATCAACCGTTCGGCGGCTTTGTCATCTGTCAGTCATGTGCAGTGCCTAGGCTTGTCGGGAGTTGAGGGAGCCGATTTGAATCGCGGTTCCGCCCCGAAACAGTGCTGGTCTAGTCCAGATAGGTAACGTTGATGCGCATCGAGACAACCAAAGCGGTGACAGCCATCGGACAGGTTCTGCAGGAACAGCTCGACCATGGCCTGTTGGCGCCCGGGAGCAAACTGCCGGCCGAGCGCAAGCTTAGTGAGTTGTTCGGGACCACGCGGATCACCGTGCGTGAAGCGTTGTTGCAACTGGAAGCCCAGGGGCAGATTTATCGGGAGGAGCGCCGTGGCTGGTTCGTGTCGCCACCGCGCCTGGCCTACAACCTGATGCAGCGCAGTCACTTTCACGCGATGGTCATTGCACAGGGGCGGGTGCCGTCCACCGAGGTGATTTCGGCGCGGTTGCAGCCGGCGTCGGTGGCGGTCTGTGCCTGGTTGCAGTTGCCGGCGTTGTCGAGCGTGATTCAGATTTGCCGGGCACGGCGGATTGATGAACGGCTGGTGTTATATGTGGAGCACTATTTGAATCCGCAGTTTTTTCCGGGGATTCTGGATTTCGATTTGAATCAGTCGATTACCGAGCTGTATGCGCGACATTACGACTTGCACTATGGGCGGGTGCGTTTCGAGATTGTGCCGACGGCGTTGTCGGTGGATGCGGCGGCAGCTTTACGGGTGTCGGTGGGGAGTCCGGGGTTGCGCATCGCTCGGGTCAATTACGATCAGCATGAGCGGTTGATCGATTGTGATCTGGAGTTTTGGCGGCACGATGCGATTCATGTCGGGGTTGATGTGGTTTGAGCCTCGCCGCCATAGGCTGTGACCATTATCCGAAGCGGTAAATGTCCATGCCCAAGGCCCCCATGGTGAATCCCTTGTGGGTCACGCTGAATTTTCCTCCAGCACCGCGGGCAAAATACAAAGGCAGCAAATGTTCATCACTCGGATGGTTGCGCACCGCATTCGGTGCTTGCTGACGGTAGTCGTGCAACGCGGTTTCGTCGTTGGCAGCGAGTTTTTCGATCATCCAGTCACGAAATGCCTGGGCCCAGGGTTCGACGCTTTCCGGGCCGGCGTGCCAGTCCAGTTCGCGCAGGTTGTGGGTGATGCTGCCGGAACCGATCAGCAGCACGCCGTGTTCGCGCAGACTGGCCAGGGCATGACCGACACGGGTTTGCAAGGCAGGGCCGCCGCGCGTAGGCAGTGAGACTTGCACCACGGGGATGTCGGCTTGTGGATACATCAATGACAAGGGCACCCAGACACCATGGTCGAACGGCCGTTTTGCATCGATGCGTGCAGGCAGGCCATCACTCTTCAGCAGTTCGACAACCTCTGCGGCCAATTGTGGATTGCCGGGCGCCGGGTATTGCACGTCGAATAACGCCTGCGGAAACCCGCCGAAGTCATGCCAGGTTTCAGGCTGGGGATTGCCGCTGACGAGCAACTCATTGCTTTCCCAATGCGCAGAAACAATTACGATGGCTTTGGGTTTTGGCAATTCTGCGGCCAGACGAGCGAGGGCGGGCCCGCTGGCGCCCGGTTCCAGTGCCAACATGGGCGAGCCATGGGATATGTACAGGCTGGGGAACATGAATGAGCTCCTGAGGGGTAAGATGGCATCATCTTCAGTCAGATCATTGATCTAAATCTAATATAAGTTTTAGGGTCTTTTGATCGAATTTTCGGGATTAATTATGCAGCCGGAGTTTTGGCACAAGCGGTGGACGTCGAATCAGATCGGCTTTCACCTGCCGGAAGTAAATCCATATCTGCAACGGTACTGGCCGCAGCTGGGCCTGGAAGAGGGCGCGCGCGTACTGGTGCCGCTATGTGGGAAAAGCCTGGATCTGCTGTGGCTGGCGAAATGCGGTCATGAGGTGCTGGGCGTCGAGTTGTCGGAAAAAGCGGTGGAAGACTTTTTCCACGAGCATCAATTTGATCCGGACGTCAGCGACCAAGGCCCCTTCACGGTCTATCGGGCGGGCTCGATCGAGATCTGGTGTGGTGATTTCTTCGCGTTGACGGCCGGCGATGTCGCTGATTGCAGTGCGCTGTATGACCGCGCTGCGTTGATCGCCTTGCCACCGAAGATGCGGGAACAATACGCCGAGCATCTGAAGCGGATTGTGCCGAAGGATTCGCTGGGGCTGCTGATTACCCTGGATTACGACCAGGCACAAATGGAGGGGCCGCCCTTTGCAGTGCTGGATGACGAAGTGCAACGGTTGTTCGGTGCTTCGTGGGAGTTGAAAATTCTGGAAGACCAGGACGTTCTGGGCGAGAGCTGGAAGTTCCTGGAAAGCGGTGTTACGCGGCTTGAAGAGCGGGTTTATCGGGTTTCCAGCCGGTAGATTTGGGTTGTTTGTGCCGGCCCCATCGTCGGAACGCCGCCCGGAGCAAGCTCGCTCCCACAGTTGACCGAGTTGTCTAAATGGACGCGGTCTAATGTGGGAGCGAGCTTGCTCCGGGCGGCGTTCCGACGATGGGGCCCGAATGAACACCACAAAAATCAGCAGACAAAAAAAGGCCCGCATCACTGCGGGCCTTTTCTTTTAGTGCGGAACCTATCAGCCCCGACGACGCAGTGCGTCGATACGCTCTTCCAGCGGCGGGTGGCTCATGAACATACGGGCGAACCCCTGTTTGATGCCACCGTTGATGCCGAAAGCCGTCAGGGTGTCCGGCATGTGCACCGGCAGCCCCTGTTCGGCACGCAGGCGTTGCAATGCGCCGATCATTGCGGCGGTGCCGGCCAGACGTGCACCGGCTTCGTCTGCACGGAATTCGCGTTTACGCGAGAACCACATGACGATGGCGCTGGCCAGAATGCCCAGGACCAGTTCGGCGAAGATGGTTGCCACGTAGTAGGCGATGCCCTGGCCTTCTTCGTTCTTGAAGATCACCTTGTCGACAAAGTTACCGATGATCCGTGCGAAGAACATCACGAAGGTGTTCACCACGCCCTGGACCAATGCCAAGGTGACCATGTCGCCATTGGCTACGTGGCCGATTTCGTGAGCCAGAACGGCCTTCACTTCATCAGGGGAGAAACGCTCGAGCAGCCCTTGGCTGACCGCGACCAACGCGTCGTTCTTGTTCCAGCCGGTGGCAAAGGCGTTCGCCTCGTAGGCCGGGAAAATACCGACTTCGGGCATCTTGATCCCGGCTTCCCGGGACAATTGCTCGACGGTTTGCAGCAGCCATTGCTCGTGACGTGTGCGCGGCTGGCTGATGATTTGGGTGCTGGTGCTCATCTTCGCCATCCACTTGGAGATGAACAGCGAGAACAGCGAACCGGCGAAACCAAAGACCGCACAGAAAATCAGCAGCTGATTGAGGTTGAGATCAACCCCGTTGGCCGCCATGAACCCGTTGAAGCCGAAAAGGCTCAGGGTGATGCTGGCAATCAGCACGACCGCCAGGTTAGTGGCCAAAAACAGCAGGATGCGCATCATGGTTGTAGAAATCTCCTCATGCTAAAGATGTAGCGTACTGCGGGGTATATAAGGTGCTGGCCCGGGCTATTCAACCGGGTGACTATTTCAAACTGTGTCCTACGGCAACAGTCTAGCTGCTTGAAGGGCATTTCCGACGTCGATGCGGGAAGCGTTTGTCAGCCAATTAACGCCGTAAGCCCCGCCGTTGTTAGACGCGAGCACGCAACGAGTCATCAGTCAGCGATTGAAGAAGCGATGTTCGGCAGGGCGCAAAGAAAATGTTGCTGAATCAATCACCGTGCGACTTGCGCAAGCGTCGCACGGTGACAGGCAGGTTACTGGCGATAGGACTTGAGGAAGTTGCCGATACGTCCGATGGCCATGTCCAGGTCGTCCACGCGCGGCAGGGTCACCACACGGAAGTGGTCCGGCCATGGCCAGTTGAAGGCGGTGCCTTGCACCACCAGCAGCTTCTCCGACAGCAGCAGGTCGAGCACGAATTTCTCGTCGTTATGGATCGGGCAGACTTTCGGGTCGATCCGTGGGAACGCATACAGCGCGCCCATTGGCTTGACGCAGCTCACGCCGGGAATGTCGTTGAGCAATTCCCAGGTGCGATTGCGCTGTTCCAACAGTCGTCCGTTGGGCAATACCAGATCATTGATGCTCTGGTAGCCTCCGAGGGCGGTCTGGATCGCATGTTGGCTCGGCACGTTGGCACACAGACGCATGTTGGCCAGCATGTCGATGCCTTCGATGTAGCTCTGGGCGTGGTGTTTAGGGCCTGAAATGGCGATCCAGCCGGAACGGAAACCCGCCACGCGATAGGACTTGGACAGACCGTTGAACGTCAGGCACAGCAGGTCTGGCGCCAGGGAAGCCGTGCAGATGTGCACGGCATCGTCGTACAGAATCTTGTCGTAGATCTCGTCGGAAAAAACCACCAGGTTGTGCTGACGGGCCAGTTCCAGCATGCCCAACAGGACTTCTTTCGAATACACCGCGCCGGTCGGGTTGTTCGGGTTGATGATCACCAGTGCTTTGGTGTTCGGGGTGATCTTGGCCTTGATGTCGGCCAGATCCGGCCACCAGTTGGCCTGCTCGTCGCACAGGTAATGCACTGGGTTGCCGCCCGACAGGCTCACCGCGGCGGTCCACAGCGGGTAGTCCGGGGCCGGCACCAGCACTTCGTCGCCGTTGTTGAGCAGGGCCTGCATCGACATCACGATCAGCTCGGAAACGCCGTTGCCCAAATAGATGTCTTCAATGCCGACGCCTTCTACCTGCTTTTGCTGGTAGTACTGCATCACGGCCTTGCGGGCGCTGAACAGACCTTTGGAATCGCTGTAGCCCTGAGCAGTCGGCAGGTTGCGGATGACATCCTGAAGGATTTCATCCGGCGCTTCGAAACCAAAAGGCGCCGGGTTGCCGATGTTCAGCTTGAGGATGCGATGGCCTTCCTCTTCCAGGCGTTTGGCGTGCTTGAGCACTGGGCCGCGAATGTCGTAGCAGACGTTGGCGAGCTTGTTCGATTTGCTGACCTGCATGGCGATGTGTTCCCGAAAATGAACGATCCAGGCGGCGTATGAACGACCGTACTGGGAATCCTGCGTATTCACACAGGCCTGACGCCTTGAGAGGCAGCATCCATAAATCCGTTTGAATGCGCGTGGTCTGGCTGCCAGACTGGCGTTTGACGAGGCGCAATCATACGTGCCGCCCGATCCGTGGAAAAGGTACAGATCGGGCTTTTTCAGCTGCTGAGGTGTGATGATGGAAAAGTTGGAAAAAACCCTGGAAGAATGGCGGGCGATGCTCGATCCGGAGCAGTACAACGTTTGCCGCCTCAAAGGCACCGAACGGCCGTTCTCCGGCAAATATAACGACAGCAAGGTCGACGGTGTTTACCACTGCATCTGCTGCAGCGAGCCGCTGTTCGACTCCAAAACCAAATTCGACTCCGGCTGCGGCTGGCCGAGCTTTTATGCACCGATCGGCGACAGCGCCATGGTCGAGATCCGTGACGTCAGCCACGGCATGATCCGCACCGAAGTGGTCTGTGCCAAATGCGATGCGCACCTGGGGCACGTGTTCCCGGACGGCCCGCCGCCGACCGGCCTGCGTTATTGCATCAACTCGGTGTGCCTGGACCTGGTACCGCGCTCGTAATGCTAGCCCTGTAGGAGCTGCCGAAGGCTGCGATCTTTTGATCTTGATCTTCAGCGATCGAGAGAAGAGTCAAGATCAAAAGATCGCAGCCTTCGGCAGCTCCTACGGTTGATCGACTATCGATTTATTAAATTGCACGCAATTCAATTGCTCGCTATGTTTGTCTCATCTTCCCTCATTTAGAGTCCGAACCATGAGCGACAACCTGCTGAGCATCCCTTGCACCACTATCAAGGGTGAGCAAAAGACCCTGGCGGATTTCGCCGGCAAGGCCGTGTTGGTGGTCAACACCGCGAGCAAATGCGGCTTCACCCCACAGTACAAAGGCCTTGAAGAGTTGTGGCAGACCTACAAGGATCAAGGTCTGGTGGTGCTGGGTTTTCCGTGTAACCAGTTCGGCAAGCAAGAGCCAGGCAATGAAGGGGCGATTTCCGAGTTCTGCGAGTTGAACTTCGGCGTCAGTTTTCCGCTGTTCAAAAAGATTGAAGTCAATGGCGCTGGCGCCCATCCGCTGTTCGTTCAACTGAAAAAACGCGCGCCGGGTGTGCTGGGTTCTCAGGGCATCAAGTGGAACTTCACCAAGTTTCTGATTGGCAAGGATGGCCAGTTGGTCAAGCGCTTCGCCCCCGCGACCAAGCCGCAGGACCTGACCCGCGAGATCGAAGCCCTGCTCAAATGAACACCTTGTCAGTCGATTCCCTGAAGCTTGACAGTCAACTGTGCTTCAAGCTGTACGCCGCTTCCCGGGCGGTGATCCGCGCCTACAAGCCGATGCTCGATCAGCTCGGCCTGACCTACCCGCAATACCTGGCGATGCTGGTGTTGTGGGAATGGCAGGAGGCGGCCCCAGAGCAACCGACGGTCAAGGCGTTGGGCGAACGCTTGGCGCTGGATTCCGGCACGCTGACGCCGTTGCTCAAGCGTCTTGAGCAACTGCAACTGGTTCAGCGTCAGCGCTCGGCGCGGGACGAGCGTGAAGTGCACTTGAGCCTGTCGCCCACCGGCAAGGCTTTGCGCGATCAGGTCGGGCCGCTCAAGGCCCGTCTGTTATGCGACAGCGGTGTGGATCTGGATCGCCTGAATGATCTGCGCGATGGTCTTGATCACCTTTTAGGGCAAATCAAAGCACTGTCGTAGTAGGGACCCACAAGTCCAGCAGGGCAGCCAACTCTTCCCGGCGGAAGGGTTTTGCCAGGTAATCGCTCATGCCTGCCGCACGACAGCGTTCGCGCTCTTCGGACATGGCGTTGGCGGTCAGGGCGACGATGGGCAGCTGTGGCCAGCGTCCGCTGCGACGGATTTGCCGACTGGCCTCATAGCCGTCCATCACCGGCATGTTGCAATCCATCAGCACCAGATCGAATTCGCTCTGCTCCAGTTGATCCAGCGCCTCGCCACCGTGACCGGCGACAATCACCTCGCAACCGAGTTTTCCGAGCATCCCCTTGGCCACCAATTGGTTGACCGGATTGTCCTCCACCAGCAGCACGCGTCCGCGTCGTTGTGGGGAGAGGGCGTCGAGCCGGGCACCGTTGATGGTGTTGAGTTCCGGCTGCAGGGTTCGCCGCAGCGTCTGGTACAGCGCGTTGCGTGCCAGAGGCCGCGCCTGTTGCTGTAAGGGGGCGAGGGCGAGGGCTTCTTCGCTGGGCATGAAACTGCCGTAAGCGGTGACCAGCAGAATCGGTGCTGTACACGAAGGGCGCAGGCCAAACAGGCATTCGGGGCAATCGGTAATCAGTACATCCGGGTTCAGGCCCAGCAACGAGTCATCGAGGGAACGCTGCTCATAGTCGAGCCCCCAGCCGGGCAACACACTGTTCAACAGTTCTGCCAGACCGCTGCTGGCGGCGGTGATTGCGATGACCTTGCCCTGTAAAGAGGCCGGGGGAAGGGCGCGGGTGTGGCTGGGCAGCGGCAGATCCGCACAGAACTGGCTGCCGAAGCCTGCTTCCGAGCTGATGGTGAGGCGCCCTTGCATGGCTTCGCAGAGGTTGTAGGTCAACGCCAGACCCAACCCGGTCCCGCCGAATTGCCGGGTAATGCCGGCACCCGCCTGCGTGAAGGGCTGGAAGATCTTGACCTGGGCGTCCTGCGCGATACCGATGCCGGTGTCGCAGACTTCGATTCTGACGCCGTCCTCGAACGTTGACAGGCGCACATCGACGCGACCGAAGCGGGTGAACTTGAGGGCGTTGGACAAGAGGTTGCTGACGATCTGTCGGACCCGCGTCGGATCCCCAAGCACCAAGGCCGGAAAGTGCGGGTCGATCAGGCAGCTCAGCTCGACACTCGGCGCGGCGTTTTGCGACAGCAGGTTGGCGGTGTCCTCGATCAGCGAACCGAGGTCGAACGGAATATGTTCGAGCTCCAGTTGGCCGGCATCGAACTTCGACAGATCGAGAATATCGTTGAGCAGTTCCACCAGTACTTTGCCCGAGTCATGGGCGATGGACAGCTGTTGCTGTTGCTCGGCATTGAGCGGGCCGTCCAGGGAAAGCGCGATCATCCCCAGCAGGCCATTGAGCGGCGTGCGGATCTCGTGGCTCATGTTGGCCAGGAACACCGAGCGCGCTTCGGCCATGTCCAGGGCGGTGCTGCGGGCGACTTCCAGTTCCTGATTGGATTGGCTGAGCCGCGAGTTGATCGCCTTGAGTTCCGCAGTGCGGGCCGAGACGATGTTCTCCAGTTGCCCGAGGTAGTCGGTCAGGCGGTTTTCGGCGTTGCGTCGCTGCTGGATTTCGGTGGCGATGTTTTCGAATTGTTGATTGGCAACCTTGACCAGTACACCGATTTCATCGTTTTCATGGTCCGTCGGACACTCCAGCGACGTCGACTCCGTGCTGCGCGGGTCGCGACTGCTGAGTTCACGGATGACCCGCACCAACGGCTTGGTCAGCATCACATAGAACAGCGCCAGCAGGATGCCAGTCAGCAGCAGGCTGCGGGCGAAGCCATTGAGCAGGGTCACCTCGGCCCGACGCAGGAACCGGTTGCCGAATGAATAGGTGTCGACGTCCAGGCGCAGGGTGCCGAGGGATTCGGTCGGCAAGTGATCCAGGTAGAGACGGTCTTCGAACTGCCGGTTGGCGCCGAACAGGAAGTCGCTGATCACCCGATAGCCGCTTTGCACGCCCGGGCGTTTGACGCTGGCGAGCACGGTACCGTTGTTGTCGGTCAACTGCGCGCCGATGATCGCCGGCGAGCGCAACAGGCCCAGGGTCAGTTCCTGAGCGAGTTCGGCGTCGATGTTGTAGGCGATACGGGACGCGGGGTTATGGCTGATTTCCAGCAAAGACAGGATTTCGCGGTTGATGGAGGCGTCTTCACTGGCATAATCGATGCCTATTTGCAGCAGACTGAGCAGCGTGCCCAGAATGAAACCGACCAGCACGGTAAGCCTGGCTTGCTTGTAGGACAGCCGGTTGGTGAACTTGATATCCATGGGGTGTTGAACCACTTCCGTTTCCCTTCGCTGCTCAAGCATAGTCGATCATGCATGGATACCGATGTTCTCGCGAGCCCTTGTGCAAAGGGATGAACCGGACACCGAAGCTGTGTTTCGTCGCTGTATCGCCATCATTACTGTGAACGTGCCCGAGGAGAAGACGTGGATTCCCGATTAAATGCTTTTCTTGAACGTGCCGATGCTGTTTTGGCTCGTATTGAACCGTTGCTGCCCACCCCTCGGCAAGTTATCGACTGGAATCATTGCCTTGCCGCGCGCTGGCAACGCGAGGGGCGCAGCGGATTTCTGTTGCCGCTGGAAGTCAGCCTCGACATGCGTTTGTCCGACCTGATCGGTGTCGACCGGCAACTGGAGCAACTGGGGCGAAATACCCAACAGTTCCTCGATGGCATGCCGGCCAACCACGCATTGCTCTGGGGCGCGCGCGGCACCGGTAAATCGTCGCTGGTTCGCGCCTTGCTGGCCGAACACGCCAAGGCCGGTCTGCGGCTGATCGAGATCGAACGCGATCACCTGGCGGACTTGCCGCGCGTGGTCGAACAGATCGCCAAGCTGCCCCAGCGTTTTGTGCTGTTCTGCGATGACCTGTCGTTCGAGTCGGGCGAGGGTGACTATCGCGTGCTCAAGAGCGTGCTCGACGGCTCTCTCGAACAGGCCCCGGATAACGTTTTGCTGTACGCCACGTCCAACCGTCGCCACTTGGTGCCGGAAAAGGAAAGCGATAACGAAAACTGGAAACGCGTTGACGGCGAACTCCATCCCAGCGAGGCGGTGGAAGACAAGATTGCGCTGTCGGACCGTTTCGGATTGTGGCTGTCGTTCTATCCGTTTACTCAGGAGCACTTCCTCAACGTCGTCGAACACTGGATCGGTCAACTGGCCGACAAGGCGGGCCTTAAGTGGCAGCGAGACGAAGAACTGGACATCCTCGCGGTGCGCTGGGCTACGGGCCGGGGCAATCGCAACGGACGTTGTGCGTATCAATTTGCCCGCTATTGGGTCGGGCTGAAGCTGTTGGAGCACAAGGCATGATCGATTTACAAAAGAGCGGCCAGGGCCTCGAAGGCTACGGCATGCTGTGGGCGCAATTGGAGTCATTGCTGGCGGACGAGCGGGATTTCATTGCCAACGCCGCGCAGTTTTCTGCGTTCCTGTTCAACCAGCTCGATGACCTGAACTGGGCCGGGTTCTACCTCAATCGCAACGAAGAGTTGGTGCTTGGCCCGTTTCAGGGACAAATCGCCTGCGTGCGGATTCCGTTCGGTCGGGGTGTATGCGGAGCGGCGGCGGCCACCTTGCAGACCCAGTTGGTCGAGGACGTGCACGCGTTCCCCGGACACATCGCTTGCGACAGCGCGTCGAACAGCGAACTGGTGGTGCCACTGGTCAAGGAGGGACGATTGATTGGCGTACTGGACCTCGATAGCCCGAAACTGGCGCGTTTTACCGCTGAAGATCAGGCCGGTATCGAGCAGTTGGCGGCGATTTTCCTGCGCCTGACCGACTGCTGATCATGCCCTCAAGCCTGCCTTGACCAGCAGGCTTGTCGGATCTACCGCATCAATCTGTTGGGGATCGAGGAATCGATCGGCGTACTGCAAGTAGATTTGCGCGTTGATGAACAGCCCGAACAACTCAGGATCGATGTGGGCATCCCGGCACATCGTGGCCATGATGCCCAGCGCTTCGCTCAAGGACTTGGCTTTCTTGTAGGGGCGATCGGCGGCGGTCAGCGCTTCGAAAATATCGGCAATCGCCATCATCCGCGCCGGCAGGCTCATTTCTTCGCGCTTCAACTGTTTGGGATACCCGGTGCCGTCCATTTTCTCGTGGTGGCCGCCGGCGATCTCCGCGACGTTGGTGAGGTGGCCGGGGAAGGGCAGGTGGCTGAGCATCAGAATCGTCTGCACCATGTGGTGATTGATGATGTAACGCTCCTCGCGGGTCAGGGTGCCTCGGGCAACGCTCAGGTTGTAGAGCTCACCCCGGTTGTACTTGTAGCGCGGCACATCGAGCTTGAACCCCCACGGATTATCCTCCGGAATCAGTTCGGCTTCGGGCCGTTCGAACAGGTGCTCGGGTTTGTCCCCCAGCAATGGCTCGCTGACCGGCAGTGTCGGTGCCGGGGTCCGCGCCTGACGCCGGTTCTCCTCCCAGGAAACGCCCAGCCGGTCATCCAGGGTTCGGGTCCAGGTACGTTGGGCGATGCTGCGCAGGCGTTGCTGGTCGGATTCGGCCATCGCCTCGCCACCCAGGTTGCATCGGGCAACGAACGCGAAATCATCGTCCAGCCCTGCCAGCGTGGCGTTGCGCAGTCCGGCCAAGTGCTGCTCGTTACCGCCCAGGGCCATGGCTTGCCAATAGCTGATCCAGGCATCGCGCTTGAGCACTTCGAAGCGGGTGCGGATTTCGTGGATGCGGTCGTTAAGGGTTTCCAGTTTCGTGGCTTTATCGACCACGTATTCCGGAGTGGTGACCTTGCCGCAGTCGTGCAGCCAGGCGGCGATGTGCAGCGCTTCCCATTCATCTTCGGTGGGTTGATAGCCACTGAAGGCCGGGTCCTGGCTGGCAGCGGCAGCTTGAGCGAGCATCAGGGTCAGCGCCGGCACTCTCTGGCAGTGACCGCCGGTATAGGGGCTTTTGGCGTCAATCGCCCCCGCCAGCAGTTGAATGAAGGAATCCAGCAGTTGTTTTTGTTTGGCTTGCAGCCGCTGGCTTTCAATACTCACGGCGGCCGCGCCGGACACGGCCTGGAGGAATGCGATGCGGTCCGGACGAAGTTTTTCCAGATCGCTCAGGTTGCCGGTATCGGCCAACAGCAGGATCAGCAGGCCCACGGTTTCGTTATGACGATTGTGCAGCCGAATGCCGATCAGATGAACGCGGGGACACTCCAGCGCATGCAACACCTTCTGCAAATCCCCGGCCTGTTCGAAGCCAAGCGTGGTGACGATGTTGTCGGCATTCGACAGCTGTTGTAGCCATGCAGGGCTTTGCGGAGCCTGGAGTTCGTGTCCTCGAAGATCAAATGACGGCAATGCCCGTGAGGTGCCGTTGACGACCAGCCCATGGGGCTCCATTCGATCGCCATCACTTTCGCGCAGGTAGATCAGACCGGCCTGGGCCTGGCCGATTTTCACGGTTTCAAACAACACCCGTTCCAGCAAGGGGGCGAAGCGAGTCTCGGCGCTCAGGCTGTCGGTGATCTGGAAAAAACTCGCCAGGGTCTCTTTCATACGCGTCATCGACACGCTCAGTTGGTCGACTTCGAGCACAGGAGAGCGACGTGAGGCCGGAAAGTTGAAGTCGAAACTGCGAACCGCATCGGCCTCCCTTACCAGCGCGCGCAGGGGTTTGACCAGTATCCGCGAGGTCAGCCAGCCCAGCGGCAGGCACAGCAACAGCGTGGCCAGGGTAATCAGCGCGCCTTGCCAACGCATGCGGTAGGCATCGACGAGTAACTCATCTTCCGGTACCAGCAGCGCCAGTTGCAGTCCCTGGGGGCCGCCTTCCTGCATGCGACTGCGGGCAACGATCCATTGACGACCGGCGACATCCAGGCGGTTACCTGCGGGGGGATTGTTGAGCAATGCGTCGAGGCTGGGGCTGAGGTCAGCGGCTTTGATCAGGCGGGCAGTCTGATCGTCGATGATCAGTTTGCTGCTGTCGGGATAGGCGATGGCATTCCCTTCAGCATCGAACAGCACGATTTCGGTATTGGGGGTCACGACATGTTTGGCCAGGGTTGCGGAGAGTTCCGCCAGGGTCAGATCGGCACCCATGACAGCCTGTTCGCCACTGCGCCGGGCCAGGGTAGTGCCGACATTGTGGGTGGAGAAAAAGATGTAGGGTTCGGTGGTGATCTGATCGCTGTCGCTGCGGGCGTTGGCATACCAGGCGCGGGTTCGCGGATCGTAGGTTTCGTCGGGGTTGTCCTGGCGGCTGATGAGGGCCAGATCCTGATCGAAAAACAATGATTGGGAACGGACCTGACCGCTGTTGCCTGTTCGCTCAATGCTCCACACCTGATAAGCCGCAGTGTCCGGTGCCTTGAGGAGCGTTTTCAGGTCGGGGGTTCGCAAGGGCCGAACCATGAAGAAATCACCGTTGCCGTAGCCCAGATACAACGAGGCCAGGTCGGGGTTGTCCTTGAGCGACTGGCTGAAGGGTTTGAGTAGCGCCAGGCGTTGCTCAAGGTCAGTTGCCTGGGTCGCCGGGTATTCCGCCAGCAGGGTCAGCAGATGGCGAATCGGCTCATAGGTAGCGTGCAGGTCGAGACGGACGTCCTGCTCGATGCGGTTGAAGAGTTTTTCACTGCTGGAAAGAATGATCTGCGTGGTTTGCCGGTAGTTGAAAAGGCCCAGCACCACGCCAGTCAGCAACAGCAGGAAAGTGAACATCACGCTGATATGGACGTGCAGGGGAAACCGACGTTGATCCGGGCGCAGTGGGCTGGGCATTGCAGGTCTCTCCATGATGGTTAACGCACTGCTCAGCGTCCAAGCATAGTTAAGGCTCTGTCATTCTGCTTTTGTCGTTTTGGCCGATCTGTTGCTGCAATGCTTGCTCCAATTCGAGCATGGCGCGCTCTATCGCCTTGCTGCAATCGGCCACTTCGTCGTGATGAAACACTTCATGGCAGGCCTTTTCCAGCGCCTCGCAGCTGTCGATCACCCGGGAAGCCTGGACGATTCGGGCGGCGCCCTTGATTTTGTGGGCGACGTCGAGAAATGGCTGAGGTTCTTTGGAGGGGGACAGCGCCAGCAGTTCTTGTCGGTCCAGACGGTTGCTGTTCAACAGTTCGGTCAACAGTCGCTGGTCCAATACCGGATCGCCACCGGTCAAAAGACGCAGTCCTTGCAGGCTGAACGCGGGATCGCGGACGGTTGGCCTGATACCTTCAAACCACTGACTCAAGGCTGTCAGGGTAAGGGGCTTGAACAGGCAGTCGTCCATCCCGGCTTGTTTGCAGCGTTGTATTTCTTCCGGTTGTGCGTTGGCGGTAAAACCCAGCACGGTACAGGGCGGGCGATGCGTTTTTTGTTCTTGTCGGCGAATGGCGCGGGCCAGTTCGTATCCGTTCATGATCGGCATGTTGCAATCGACAATCACCAGATCGAACGGCTCGGCTTCCCATGCCTCAAATCCCGCCTTGCCATCCGGCGCGACGCTGAATCGGTGGCCCAGAAACTCCAGTTGCTGGCACATGAGCAAGCGATTGGCGGGGTGATCGTCGACCACCAAAACATTCAACGGGGGTGTCGTGGTGTGGATTTGCGCTTCAACAGTCTCTGGCTTCTGCTCGAGCGGCAGTGTTGCCAGATGCAACGACACCTCGACTTGAGTGCCGACACCCGGCTGGCTGCTCAATTGCAGGCTGCCGCCCATCATTTCGCACAGGCTGCGGCTGATCACCAGCCCAAGCCCCGCACCGCCTCTGGCTGATTGCCCGCAGTGATCGGCTTGAGCGAAAGGTTCGAACAGCCGCCGCTGATCCTGTTCACTGATCCCTATGCCGCTGTCGTGTACCTGCAACAGCATCCGGACCCGCTCAGGCTCGGCGGTTGGGTGCAGGTCGACGATGATCCTGATTTGGCCGCGCTCCGTAAATTTGATGGCGTTGCTCACCAGGTTGGACAGCACCTGCTTGAAGCGCATCGGGTCCAACAGGACATCAAACCCTGGATTGGCAGGGCGAAATTCCAGCTGCAGCCGCAGGCTTTTCTGGCGCGCCAGTCCATCGAAGACCCGCACCACCGAGGCCACGATTTCACTTGGATTGACCCGTTCAGGGCTCAGGCTCAGCCGTCCGGATTCAATCCGTGCAATGTCGAGAATGTCCCCGATCAGCTCCAGCAGGTCCTTGGCCGAGTTGTACGCCACATCGATGGCCGAGCGATCCGGGTGCGTATGATCGATGCGTTTCAGCGTGAGTTCGAGCATGCCGATGACCGCATTCATCGGGGTGCGGATCTCATGGCTCATGGTCGCCAGAAACGTGGTTTTGGCACGGTTGGCTTCATCGGCGCGTTCTTTGGCATAGCGCAGATCATCGAACAGTTGCCGCCGTTCGCTGATGTCGATCCAGCCGCCGATGATGCCTTGTACTTCACCGCTCGAATCACGGTAGGGAAGAATCCAGTGGTAAATCGTCAGCCTGCGGCCGCCGATGTGCAGCGCGCGATCGAGAATCAGCGGTATGCCCTCGGCCACGACGCGCTGGTAATCGGCCTGATACTCCCGGGCTTCGAACGCATTGCTCATATTGCCTTGCATGACGCCTTTGCCGATGACGTCTTCACGTCTCGCGCAGAAGGCTTCCAGGTAACTGTCGTTGCAGCTTTGCAGCAGCCCCTGACGATCGCGGACGTAGATGGGATGAGGCGTCCCGTTGACCAGTGAGCGCATGAATTCGAGTTGATCGTTCAATGCACGCTCGGCTGCCTGACGCTGCTTTATCTGGCGACGCATGTAAGCGTTCCAGGCAACGGAAATCAGCAGCAGCACCCCGGCACCGATAACGATTTGGTAGAACAGTCGGTGATAGTTGCGCCAGGTACTTTGCGAGGACGCCGAATAGCCGCGCCAGCGGCTGTTGATGATGCCCAGTTCTTCCGGCGCAATGCTCAGCAGTGCCTTGTTGAGGATGGCGTTCAGTTCTTTGGCATCTCGGCCTGTGGCCAGGGAAAACGCAGCCTGCCGGGTACCGATGGTGGTACTGATTTGAAGGGTGTGCTCGAAGAGCTGCGATGAGATGAAGTAGTTGGCAATCACCAGTGAATTCACCGCACCTTCTGCCTTGCCCTCGGCCAGCAACTCCACGGCGCTGAACGTGTCCGGGGTTTCAATCAGCCTGATCCGCGGGAACTCGCTGCGCAGGTAATCCACCAGGGGATTGCCTTGGGCGATTGCCAGGCGTTTGTCCTGCAACTGCGCAAGGCTTGTCGGGCTGTCGGCGGCTTTGCGAGTCAACAGGACAAAAGAGTTTTGCAGGTAGGGGCGGGTGAAGTTCAGCGTAGATTCACGTTGGGCGCTGGGGAGCAGGGCGGCGATCAAGTCGGCCTTATTGTCCCTGATCTGCTCGATCATCTCGTCATCACTGCGGCTGCGACGGACGTCGAAGCGCAAACCGGTGCGCAATCTGATCAGCTCGAGCAAGTCGGCGGTAACCCCACGAAAGTTGCCATCACTGTCGAAAAACGTCAGCGGCGCAAAAGCCTCATTGACCACCACACGCACTACCGGGTGTTGTGCCAGCCAGCGTTCCTCATTGTGGGTGAGCTGCAGTTTTTGATCGGTGAGCAGCATGTCACTGCCGGCACTCCAGCGCTTGGCAATGTTGTCTCGTTCGCTGGTGGGGATGGCCATGAGCATTGCGTTGATGATCCCGAGCAGTTGCGGGTTGTCCTTGTGCACGGCAAAGCTGAAACCGTGGGCTTCGTGTTTGCCGAAGTTGGCCATGCGGATGTTGTTCAGATACCCCTTGTTGATCATGTAATGGGTGGAAATGGTGTCACCCAGAAAAACGTCAGCCTGGTCGAAGGCAACGGCATTGATCGCATTCTGGTAGGACGGAAAGGACGTGATGATCGCCCTCGGATACATTGCCTTGACCTCCTCCAGCGGCAAATAGTGATACACCATGCTCAGGCGCAGACCGGCCAGGCCATCGGTCAAGGATCTGGTTTCACCTTCGCGCGTCACCAGAACCGGCTGGTCTACGGCGTAGGGGGTGGAAAGTACGATGTCAGCGTTGTGAGCTTCGAATCCATTGGCGGTCCCCAGCAAATCGATCTCGCCGTTTTCGAGTGCCTCTATAGCGGCCTCCCGGGACGAAAATCTCAGAACCTTGATTGGCAAACCGGTTGTTTTACCGAGGATGCCCGCGTAATCGGCGGTAAAACCTTCGTAGTCGTGACCACTGATGGTCAGGTCGAAAGGGGGGTAGTCCGGGGCTGACGTGCCCAGGATCAGTTCCCGTTTATTCTCAATCCATTGTCGTTGTGATTTATCCAGTTGGACTTCCTGGTGTCCGGCCATCGAGCGACTCATCAGGGTGTAGTTCTCGCTGACGGTCTGCGCAGCGGCCACTGAGGCGGTGAGGCATAATCCTGCGGCCATGAGTGTCAGATAATCCTTTATACGACTGGGCATCCTGTTTCTCACACTAACGCGTTGCGTTTTGCCATATCGATGAGTTCAACCAGGGATTTGGCTTTGAGTTTCTGCATGAGGCGTTTTTTATAAGTGCTGACAGTCTTGTTGCTCAGAAACATGCCTTTGGCAATTTCCTTGTTGGTGCGGCCTTGGGCAAAGAGTTGCAATACCATCAGTTCCCGGTCATTGACTGACTTGAACAGTTCCAGGTCGGCGAAACGTGCGTCATCACAGCGAACAGGATTCAAGGCCTGACTTGGGAAATAGTTGTAACCTGACAGTACGGCCTTTATAGCACTGACCAGTTCACTCAGGTCTTTCCGATCAATTTCTGTTCAGGTTGATATGGCAGACCGTGGTTGGTGCGAAATTCATGAAGCCTTGAAATGCATGTTTTCAAAAAAAATAATACTGATGAATATTGTTAGGCGAAAACTTATACGAGTGAAAGTGCTGTCGGGTGGCCGTAGGAGGTTCACGGCTTAATACTGCCCAGTGACTGAGTTAGTCCTATGTGGGTAAAGTTTAAAAGTGGCAGGGGGCGTGGCGAGCAGAGATCGGGTGCGAACGGCTTGAAGAAGTGTCGTGGTTGGAGATCGATGTGATGTTGGGAGAGGATAGTGACACCCTGCTCGATTGAGTATTAAATGCGCTTGTGATTATTTGAGTTTGAGATAAGAACTTACGGGGTGGTTGATAAGGTAATTCGATATCATGTCCCGCTGTATTAATGGTTTGGTGATAAAATTGGATAGGTGTTCTCCTATCAGAATGCTTCTTCTAATCAAGCATCGACTAGTTCCGGAGTTGTTGAAAACCAATCTGTCGGCCATTGCGCAGGTGATGTGCGAAGCGAGGATGTGTTGGCACTTATCAAAATCTTTTCTGTTTAGGTATTTTTCCCTCTCATGTCTGATTAGTGACACAAAGCCTTTCTTTAAAAACGTGTCATAAAAATCGTTGTAGCTGATTCGGAATTGTTCAAGGGCAACGCTGAGCAATATGCAATCGGGCGGGAGAGTTGGTACCTTAGGGCGGAAAAAATGTGCCGCTCTTTTTATTTTGGTTGAAATAGGGGAATCAATTGGTGTCTCTGAATTTAGATACGAGAGTATGAAGGCGCTGCTTCGATAGAATTCCGCCGTATTGGTCCTGGGTGGTATTTCTTTGGTGTCATATTTGTACAGCTTCTCGATAAGTCTAGGGGTTGGTCTTAACGGAAAGCCCATTGGGGCCAGCAGTGTTTCAATAATCGAAAATTTCTTCCGAAACAGATCCAGAACGCTGGGCCGAAAATAAAACGATGACTTACCCGCTACGTGAGAGAGTACATTGCGATAGGCCAGGGCTCTAAGGGTGTGTTCGGAAGCTTGTGCACGTTTAGCGGCTATAGTAATGCTCAGGTAATTTTGATTTTCCGTAGGTTTTTCTGTGCTTAGGTGAATGGCAAACTTTGAAATTTCTTTTTTTCTATAGATGGCAGTGGTTCGAGATTGTGTTGTGGCGGGAAATATTAGTGGCTGGATGCCAAAAAACTGCAGCACATCGGCCAGGCGGTTTACAGAGATTTTCAGAGTTTTGCTTGTGGTTTTGCTATTTAAGTATTTTTGTTTGAATTTTTGTATTTCCGTTTTAGGAATGTAGATTTTTTTCACGGATATGTAGCAGTTTTTCAAGTAATGCCACTTTATGAGCTCATGAACGGCTGCTTTTTCAATTCGAAGTGATTTCGCGGTCTGCGCATAGCTCAGGAATTTTGCGAAAAAAACTGGATCAGCTGGGAGGTTTGGTAGAATTAGCGGAAACGCTTCCGTGGCTCGTGATTTTTTGTGTGCCAACCTTAGCTTGATTGACTGGATGTCTTCTGAGGTAAATAGCCAGTACGACCAGTGGAGTTCGGCATTGTAGCTGGGTTCAACTTGCGATTCGAGAATGGCTTTGCGGATTTTTATGACTTTAACGCCACAGGTTGCTGCAATGTAGTGCGGAGGTTGGAGTCGATCGAGTAGGCAATCCACGTCAGCTGGAAGAAAAAATTTCCTGCCCTTCTTGCCGCAATAGAATGGCAATAAACCATCTCTGGAATAAGTTTGTACGACGTCCGGTTTTACATTTAGCCGCCTTGCGACCTCTTTGGTAGTCCACATCTCTGACTGTGCGATGGGTAAACGTCCAGCACTCTTGGCGTGATATTCTTCAAGCGCTAGAGATAATGCAAAAATGTCATCATTGGTAAAGAATTTTCTCGTTGCGTTAACGCTTTGGCATATCCGGCTTATGCTGGCGAAGCGTAAGCCCTCCGCTTGCATTTTTCGTCTGGCTTGTCCGGCCGTTAATAGAAAAGGTGTATCGCTCTGGATGCTGTCCTGAGAAAACGATGTCCTTTTCATGAAGGAATTTATAGCTTCATTCACTTCAGGGCTCTTGAAACCTGAGAAACGGGCGGCTATCCAAGACTTATCGATATCGGGATATATACTATGTAACGCTGTTAGGTGTTGCAGAATTCCGTGCGCATCATTATTCGCAATGAACATAGCTGCTTCATTAATCTGGCAGCGGCTGGCCTCGGGGGCGGTAGGTTTTTTTTGCATAACACTTCCCAAATTGCGAGCAATTCTCATAACCTTGTCAAGGTAAGCTTGATCGTGGGTCTTCAAACTCTGCACAAGATATTGTTCATGCCTGCAGTCCTGGGCAGTGCAGGGAGTACACTTAAGGACAACCCCGCAGTAGTGACATTTGCCATGTAGAGCATGCCACCACTTAAAATCTCCACCGCATGCGGGGCAGTGCGCCAAGTATTTTTTCTGGTGATATGGGCAAAATTCTGCAAGTTTTATGTCTTGAATTTGGCGTTGCCAGCCCTCTTCGAAACAGCCGTCACAGTACACAAAAGAACGTAACCTTAGATAAATGCTTGGTATTTCAATTCCGCTGACCAACAAATTCATCGTCTGGGCGCGGTTTACAGTTTTGTAAAATCCACTGAGTACTGCAGGGGCATAGGTCCCCGCCTCTTCTGCTAAAAATTGAGCGATCGCTGATGACTGGGTTACTGCAATGTGTTGTACAGCTGATTCACCCACGCAGTGGCTACTGAATTGACCAATCGTGTGAAATCCGTGAAACAGTGTTACCCGCCTGATCAAGCTGTATGGGCTTTCTTCAGCGAGCGGAATTGGTACGAAGATTAGCTTGTTCATTGGTGTACGCCGTTATCAACGCTAGACACTCACTCAGCGTCAAAGTGAACGGATTGGTTGCCTCACTGAGCTGTTTGGGGAGATTCAGGCATTGGCAGGCCTCGAAGAAGTCCTGGCGGGTGAGAGTAGTTGAGTTACGGGTTAAGGCACAGATAACCGCTTCGTGTACGGTTTGTCGAAGGTATTCCAGGCTTCCTACGCTCGCAACGTAAAGCGGCGCCATGATCATCAGATCGTGGAGATGAACATCGCCTTCGAACTTCATTAGCTTAAATAACTGCTGATCAAGAACCTTAAGCGTCATGTAGTACTCAGAGGTTTCGAGCTCGCTGAACTTGAAATGCTCCAGATACGCGACGTAGCAGTATCTTCTGATGAACGGTGAAAAACTTTGTTTTTTCTGTTCCTTAAGCAGAAGTTTGCACTCTTCGGTGCCTGCTAGCATGATGGGGATCTCACTCTTGCTCAGTAGTGTTACCAGCCAATCCAAGGTCACGCCGCGTGCTTTCTCCGCTTCCGGGTTCAACAAGCGCAGGATTTCGTCCAAGATTATGACTCTGACCCGGCATTTTTTTAGACGATCTAGGAGTAGTTCGTTAAGCGCATGCACGTCGCCGTGCGGCGGGTAAACACCCAGCGCTTTGAGTAGCGTGGTGCAAATCCCCTTGATCGTCACCGGAGCGGGAACGATGCAGTAGAGCGCGGTTATAATTTTGAATATGCCGTCTTTATCGCACTCTATATACGGCGGATTAAAGGTATCGGTGAACAGCTCGCACAGACGAGATTTTCCGGAGCCGGACGGCCCGATGATGAAGGCGCAGCTTGCCGTTTTACGTATTTCAGTGGCTTCCACGGCTTTGGAAAGCTGGGAGTAGGCGAACTGATAGCTGGGAAAGAACACGGTCTGTTTATTGAATTCGACCATGGCTTGAGCTTTCGATTCATCGAGCATGTTTGGTCACCACGCTCGCATAATCCGGTGGGGTATCAGGGTGGAATTGATAACGTCTGTTGCTGTCATCCTCCCTAGCCGCTGAAGGGGCGGGCAAGCTCGACCAAGCGTTGAAGTCGCCACGCTCCTCCGCGCGTTTCCGTGTTTTCCATTCAGTTTTGGTTTTCGCGTTGGCCAGTTCTCGTAATATCTGAACCCGCGCCTCGCGTGCGGCACTGTAGTTTCGTGATTGCTTTCTGGCTCTGAGCCGGGCCTTGATCATTTCGTGAAGGTGCATGGTCAAACCCTTTTGATAATCGGGATCAACCGGCATGACTTCGAAGAGTTCGTTTGGAGAATTAGGGTCGCAGACCCAGGCCTTGCCCAGTTCGGAAATGTCATAGAGCAGCCGCAGCGACCTAGGTTTTCCGGAATACTGGGTGGCCAGATAACTCACTGCTGGGCCAGTCCAGGCGAGTCCTTGGAAGCGCAGCCGGCCATTGTTGGGTTTGACGTAAGCGACACACAGCAGATGGCGATTAAGGTCTTCCTCGTTGTACCTTTTCCATTCGAACGCGAGAGTATTGGCTTGGTCCTCGTCCCAGGCTTCCAGGGGTGATTTGCCCAAGCCATCTTGGAATCCTGGATGGTAGGCAGTAACGAGCCAATCTTCGAAATTTTTCATGACGTCCTCCAAGGTGAGGGTGGCATTGGCTTCGGAGTCATAAGGATTTGGCCCCGAGAATGTCGTGCCGGGCATGCAATGGGCGATGGATGTGGTCCAGGTCTTGAAGAAACTTTCGATGTGCGGTTTTTGATCCGGATTACCCGGTTCACAGTAGGTCACGTCACTGCCAAGGTCCTGAAGGACGCTTTTCAAACGGGCATTGGCGAATTCGCTTCCATTGTCCAAACGATAACGGCGAGCCAGTCCTCCATAGGGATTACTACTCAACAGTGAATGTTTCAGCGCGCGTATCGTCTTTTCGGTGCTGGGCGGGTTGTAGGAGATGTCCCATCCTGTGATTACCCTGGTTCTCACTTCAATCAGCGCAGTCAAGTAAAGGCGTCCGGTCAAGTGGCCGTTCTCATCGACGGTTTCCACATCGAGTTCATGGGTATCGCCCTCGACGAGGTTGAAGAGCTCCAATGGCCGCCTACATTTTTTACTCCATTTTTGCCTTTTGATGGCTTGGCAGTAACCGAGCTGATAGTGGTCGGTCTCGTACCGGTCCAATTCTGTAATGATTCGGTACAGCGTACTGATCGACGGACAGGCGAGCTGATCGTGTGGAGGCCGTTTTTCGTTGCAGGCGTTAATTGAGCATTGGATGGCACTAATAAGGTCGGTTTTCTTGCACGGCGTAGGCTTAAAGAACAATTGAGCCAAGTTGAGCTGGATGAGTTCTTGCACAACCTCTGGCTGCCTGAAAACACGCCGGATTGGCGAACTCCGGGTTCGGGGTACGAGAGCGAGCTTATTTTCGCCCATGCTCAGGTAGGCTCTTATCCATAGGTAAAGGGCACCGTAGCTCGGTCTCGCTTCGCCCCTCTGTTCGGCAATCTCGGAGAGCAAAGTCAGCACCGGCTGGCGAGGCAGATGGCCGCCCCAGCGCTCCATCACGGGTAGTACATACCGCAGCCGTTTAGCCATGGTGGTCTGCTGGTGTGCATTCAATGCGTCGACGATCAGCTCCACCCGCGGAGCAAACGGTGCCTCCTGGGTTTTGACCAAGGTGCCATTCCGCCAGGCCCGCACCAAGCGCTCATACGACTGAATCACGATTTGTTTGCTGAATTTCAGCGAGCGCAGCTGATAGCGATTGCCTTGGGCCGCGACCACCTGGTAATCGGAACCGCAATATTGGTAATGCTCGCCGACATTGAGCTCCAGACTGTTCATCACATTCACCACACGCGGCTGAGTAAGTTCAGCGGGCGTTGCAGGTTGCAATGCAGCCGTTGATGAAACAGCGCACAGGTGATGTCAGCCTGCGAAACCCCCTGTTTCAGCAAAAACGCTATCGACGCAAACCCTTGTGGTTGGTCATGCAGCAGGCGAAGCATATACGGCACCCTGGCGAGGCTGCCGTTGTAGCCCAAATGGTAAAGCGTGCGAAGGTTTTGGATCTGGACAGGATGGCAAAACTGACGCTCTTCAACGCATTCGAACCGCAAGCCGTTTCGGCTGAACAGTTGCTCAAGTACGGCACGCCGTGTTTGCCATCTTCGATTGCGAGCACCCGCGCAGCTTTTCACCTCGTACACAACCTGGCCACCGTCCACCAGTGTTGCAAGAAAGTCAGGGGTATAGCGGGATTTCGACCCGGTGAAGCAGATGGTGAAGGGCTGCGATTGGTAGGCGGCGATAGCTGCTTGATATTCCAGATGAATGCAAAAATCAGCCTCCAGTAAGGTCTCGCAGCCTATGGAGACTTGGTTCTTGCGCGAGGCAACGAAGGTCACCAGCTTGCGGGGTTTTCCAAACGCCAACGGTCTGCTCGGTTCGAGCGTATAGCCCGCATGTGGCGCATGTCGATCATATGGAGTAACCATGGGTTGGGCTCCGAGAGTGCTGGCGATGATTGGTCCACATCACTCACCGCCAAGGCCTTGAAGTAAACTTTTCGAACGGGCATTGGGGAACTCGCTTCCATTGTCCAGGTGATAGCGCCGACACAGCGATGCATTTACCTGGCAACGTTGAGCTGCCTGCTTCGCCTCGGGGGAAAGTCTGCCCGTTCCGTGGGTAATTGTTGATGCCGGCGCGAGCTCGGCCAGGCCGGCTATTGGGATGATTCGCCAAGGCTTCGACCTTTCTAATTACCCTGGCGCAAATGCGTAGCCCGATTACAAAGCGTGTCTGTGTATCGGACACTATTAGGACTTGCGGGCATCCACTCATAGGTTCGTTGATATGGACGTCGGGCGCCCATTTCGACAGCAATTCGACGCTGACCTTCATCCCGAGCGCGCTTAGCAAGTAGCTGATCAAGTGGTGTCCGTGGCCGCGAGAAGAATCCCCCGCGAACACGAAACTATCCCGGCGAAACAAATTCAGGTTGGGGGGCGTGCTGGCCTGTCGAGAGGGATAGGGGCAGTGATGGAGGTTGGCCAGCGACAGCGTTGTTCGCAAAGAAAAGGGGGGGCGCAGCGCTTCGTCGTGCTCAGGTTGGGTGATTGATGGGGGCGGAGAGATCGACAGCGGGAGCAGTAAGCGAGGCGCGCGAAAAGCCAATTCTGCACTGACGCGAAGTGCAGTTGCTTCTCTCCGTAAACGATACCGATCAAGTATGGTGCTCATAATAGTGGCGCTCTCAGCACGTGGCAGAGGTTTGCTGATGTCACTGCGTTGTTAATATTATTCAACGCCATTTTTTAATGCAGATCGACGTCCAAACAGTTGTTGAAGAGCGGGTCCTATCTTGTTGATGTCGAGTGTCTTTTTGCTCCGTGTTATCAACACATGTTGCGTTTGCCGCTGCAATCACGCTTTCTTCGGTCACTAGTGTGCTTCACTGCAGGTGTTGAAAGCTGCAAAGGAGGCTGTGCCATGACTTGTTCATTGGTGATCCGTCGGCTGAGGGGCTGCGTGTTTGCTCACGACTTGTGCAGTTGCTTTGGATGTCCGCACAATGGACCGGCCTTGGCGCGATGTGGCTGCGAGTGGTCACACCAGCATCATCCGTTGGTAGACTTGGCCCGTAACAACAAGTGGCCGCGGTTGCTGACGGGCAGTGAGCTTCACGACGCGTGTTTGAAGGAGTTGCTGATGGACTTTCCCGCGTTGTGGTCCGTCCGGAGCAATTCGTTGTGGATCGTCCTGAGTACACTCTGGGATGAGCGCCTCTGCACCGATCAACTAGCGCAGATGCTGCACCTGAAAAATGGCTGCCTGCTTCCGACGCATAGCACCTCTCTGATGCATCGCCTGTCTGCCTGCCCTGACTGGCGCAACCTGGGTTGTGTGCTCGCCCTTTTGGGCTCGAAATCCATCCAATTCAAATCCCATCGTCGTTGGTTGCGCGAGCATTTTCTGAATTACCTACTCCTCGTGTGCATGGCTGAACCGTGCTGCTTCATCCGCGAGCCCCTATACGAGTTACTGAACAAATTGTATGAGCGCGATTTGCTCAAAGACATCGATGGCTGGCCTTCCGACTTCGCTTCCTTTGAGCAGGCCTGCCAAGTCTTCAACCACTACGGTAACTGGATGCGCTATCAGGGGTGGATCTGCGGTTGGGACCTTTACGCATCTACCCTTGTGCAGCTTTACCGGCCCGATCAAGAAATTCAGCGGCAAAACGCCTCAGTGCTGGTCGGTCCACCGGTGCCGGTTGAACTTCCGCCACAGATTGCCCTGAAAGTCGAGGCGAGGCTCAAACAACATCGACGTGACCAGTTCGCGATGGGGGGCAGGGACCCGCGGTCGCGGGTGGTCGTTGTGTTAACCCTCGCCCGTGATGGTGAGGGTCGGCTTCGGCGGCTGTTGGTCGGCGAAAGGAAGCCTAGCTCTCTCCAGCCATCGATGACGGCGGCGTACTGTGGCTGAGCAGATCCTGCAAGCGCGTGACCTGTTGCCGCTGGAGCCTTAACTCGCGACGGATCTGCCGTTCCGTGAGCACCTGACGCTTGACCCGTTCGCGCAGACCGGCGTGCTCGCTGGTCAACGTTTGGACCCGCGCCTGCGCGCTGTGCTCGCGGACTTCCGCGTCCTGGTGTTGTTGCCGCAACTGCTGCAGTGCACGTTCACGTTGGCGATCTTGCTGGCCCTGGTGGCGCAGTTCACCGACCAGCCGTTCGTTGTCCTGGAACAGGCGGGCGAGTTCATCCTGTTTGTCCGATAGGCCGATACGTAATGCGCGCAACTCGTGTTGCAACTGCTGCACTTGCGCGTCGTGACGCTGGGTTTCCTGCTCACGCTGGGTCAGATGCTCTTGGCGAAAGTGCTTCAGCGCCTCGCGCGCTTGGCGGTGCTTGTCCTCCAATGACTGGAGGTGCGCCGCCCGTTCGATCAACAGCTGGTTCAGGTCGTGTTGCAGCTGGCCCAAACGTTGGCATTCGCCGTCCGCTTGGCGCAGTTGCTCCTGGAGTGTTCGTTCGTGCTCACGCAGGGCCTGCAGCTCACGATCGAGGCCGGCGTAAGCGCTCTGCAGGTGATCGATTTGCGCCTGGTGCTGCAGCCGCTGCTGCTCATACGCCGAACGATCCCGCTGCAGGCGCTGGCGATCCTCGGCGACCGCCTGTTCGGCCAGCACGGTGAGGCGAGCGCTTAAACCGGCGACAAAGCTGTGCAGTTCCTCGTCGGGGGTGGGCGGCTGCGCCTGCTCTCGGGCGCCGAGCTCCTTCAGATAACGCTGAATGGTGCTCTTCGAACCGGTGTTGCCCAGCTCCACGCGCACCGCGTCGATGCTCGGGTGCTGGCCGCGGGCGAGCAGCGCTTCGCGGGCGATTTGCACCACCGCCTTGTTGATGCCTCCGCGTGCCATGGCCTGACTCCGACGATTTCGTATTGGTTTACGGAGTATGCAATTACAGCTGTAACCCTGCCTTTGGGACGGCAGGAATTCGGACGGACTGGCGTTCGAGAATGCTGAATTCTTGAACGTGATAAGCCTTTTTCGGCGCAGGGTTCCGGAAAGGCGGTATGCGGGAGGTGGGGTGAGCGATTCAGCCGAGCGGTACCTGCAAGCGGCGCGACGCGACAGCACCCTGCGCCGCTATGCGCAAGCCGTTGAACACTTTGAAGCGGAGTGGGGCGGGGTGCTGCCGGCCTCCAGTGAAAGCGTCGTGCGCTACCTGGCCGCCTATGGTGCACAGTTGGCCAGCAACACCCTGCGCACGCACCTGGCGGCATTGGCTCAGTGGCATCAGCAGCACGGCTTCGCCGACCCGACCAAGGCGTCGCGGGTGCGCGATGTCTTGCGCGGTATTCAGGCGCTGCATCCGCAACCTATCAAGCAGGCGGAAGTGCTGCAGTTACAGATGTTGGACGCGTGCATCAAGGGTTTGGAGGGGCAGCTGACCTCCGATCAGTTGGCGGTACGGTTGCGCGCGGCGCGGGACCAGACGTTGCTCCTGATCGGCTTTTGGCGTGCGCTGCGTGGCGACGAACTGTGCCGGCTGCGTGTCGAGCATATTCAGTTGCGCGAAGGGCAAGAGTTGGAAATCTTCCTCGCCAGCAGCAAGACCGATCGCGATCACCGCGGCCGTACCTTGGTGGTACCGGCCCTGAAGCGGCTCTGCCCAGTGGACGCCTACCAGCACTGGCTGGCGGTCAGTGGCATCAAGCAAGGGCCGGTGTTTCGCGCCATCGATCGCTGGGGCCACCTAGCGGAGGGGCGAGTCAATCCGAATAGTCTCTCGCGTATTTTGCGTCTGGCGTTTGTGCGCAGCGGTGTTGCTGGCGAGGGTTACACCGCGCATTCTCTGCGCCGCGGCTTTGCTACTTGGGCCAGTCGCAACCAGTGGAGCAGCAAGGCGTTGATGGAGTATGTCGGCTGGCGCGATGTGCAGTCGGCAGCACGCTACATTGAGGCCGATGCTCCCTTCGGCGATTGGGCTCGTTGAGCACGCCGCCTGCCAAAGCGTTCGTCCAGTCGGGAAGGGCAAAGGTGCAGTGTTGTGACTGATTCCTGGAGGGCGATATCGACGGCATTGCTTCGCCGAATGGCTAGTCGTAAGCCGCCATACTCGGTGAGCTGAGGATGGTAGGCCTGCAGTTTTGGTTGTGAAACTGACCGGTCGCTCACTAAGTTTTTTAAACTCCTGTAAACCGATTTTTTTTTGTAAGTCAGTGAGGTTAACAACTCAAAAAAGTGGTTTACAGCATCACTATTCTTCATTCGATTGCTCTTCTCCTACCTTCAGAAAGGCTGCGTGAAACGTCCATTGTTCTCTCGGCCGACCGCTTTCCGCCCGAGGTCGAAGTCTCTCCAGTCTGCCTCACGGGTCTAGCTGGAGTTGGAAAAAGCCAGACAATTGCTGCCTTACGCAAGGTATTGCCGCTGCCAATGGAGTTTTCGTGTGACCTGTACGAAGGCTCCGTGACCTTGGTGTCACATTGGTATGCGAGTGCGCGGGGTAGAGCGAGCGGCAAGGCGCTGCTTGAAGATTTTGTTTTCGGAGATGGCGACCGAATCGGAAGGACCACCGTCGCTCAGCTTTTAAAGGAATCCCGTCGAAGGGCTAACAGAGATGGCATTTCGCTCGCGGTGTTGGAAGAGATGCAACACACCAACGCTGGCTCTGGAGCTGCAAAGGTGACTGACATTTTACTGACCATGGCAGCCATTGGGTTGCCGATGGTTTTTGTGTGCAACTACAGCTTGGCTCACAAGCTGCTTGGTCGAAACAGCGAGGACAAGCAACGCCTGCTCGCTGATCCCCGAATCATGTTGCCGGACGAGCCTGGCAGCGCGGATTGGCTGAATTATGTCGCTGAATGTCTCAGAGTGAGCAACGGCTACATAAAGGCCGACATTGATGATCTGGCCATTGAGCTGTACCGCTGTACTTTTGGTATCAAGCGATTGGTGGTGCTGCTTTTGAAGCTGGCATATGTGGAATGTCGCAACGCGGGCCGGCAGTGCGTGAACCTGTTCGATATCACTCGTGCATACCGTGCTGCAGCGTACACGGCAAGCGCCGGTGAGGTAGAAGAGCTGCAGCTTCAGGCACTGAGCAGTCGCAAAAAGCAGAAGCACAAGGATTTGCAATGCCCCTTCGGTCTGCCTGTTGCGATGAAGACAAACGTCGTGAATTTCACTCGTGCTGATCGTCACGAACGTGTCATTGCCACGGTCTTCCACTCCTCGTTGACCAAAAAAGAGCGAGCAGTGGTCAAAGATATGGAAGCTCTCGGCATGGACGCGCCTCAGGCAGTCAAACCGCGCCGTCGGGCTCCGGTCACGAATCTGACTGATGAGGAGAAAGGGGACGCTTTCCTTAAGTATATGGATACCGTGGCACCTCCCAAGCCTAAAAGGCCGAAGTGATAACGCATGGTGCCAGAGCATCTATGGATGAGCGCTTCGCCAGGGGCGGTACGATTCCGAGATGAGGTTTTCACCGATCTTCATCTGAAATGTTACTCAAGCTTTTACTCGTTGCGCCGAAAGTCTTGATAGAGGCATTCTGCCATTCCATACAACGCCTGTCCCTGGGCTCTCGTTTTGGGAATACAAAGGAATGTATACCGTCGTCCAACTGGGCGTTGCGCTTTCAATCGCTCTGCTCTTCAGCCCCGATGCCCTGTCTAGTACCCTAACGCCTACAACTCACGCCGATCTTTTGGGGGTATACCAAGCCGCCAGCGAGAATGATGCCCAACTTTCCGCTGCTCGCCATGCCTATCGCGCCCAGCTAGAAGCCGTGCCCCAAGCCCGCGCGAGGTTACTACCCGAGTTAACCGTGGGGGCGACAAGCGAAACAACTCGGCTGGCGCGCGATGAGCCATCACTTTCGCGTGAGCGCAGCGGTACGATTTTTAGGGCAAACCTGAGCCAGCCATTGTTTCGCATTGACCGCTGGTATCAACTCAAGGCCGCTCAGGCGGGAGCAGCCCAAGCGGAGTTGGAACTGTCGGTTAAAGAGCAGGCGATGGTGTTTAACGCCGCTCAGGCGTACTTCGAAACCCTACGCCAGCTCGACGGCTTGGCAGCTGCCAAAGCGGAGCAAGCAGCAATGTTGCGTCAACGGGATCAGGCCCAAGGGAGACTTGAAGACGGCGCATCGAGTATCACCGACGTTTATGATGCCCAGGCGGCTTATGACAACGCCTGGGCCAATAGTCAATTGGCACGGCGCAAGGTTGATGATGCCTTCGAGGCACTCCTTCGCTTAACGAAGCAGTCCTATGATTCTATTGCTGGCGTGGTTCATCAGATGCCGGTTGAAGCGCCGGTGCCCAATGATTCAGAACAGTGGGTCGAGACCGCTATAAAGCAGAATCTGCAATTGCAAGCGAATGACCGAGTGGTGGAAGCTGCACAGCAGACCCTGCATCAGCGTAAGGCCAGCTATGCACCTACTGTTGACATAGTCGCGTCCTATCGCAAGGGTGACAACGACAGTTTCGGCTACAGCAACCCAACTGATTACGGTACCAACGGTTACCGCGGAAATGCCGCTCAGAGTTCCATTGGTTTAGAACTGAACATCCCTTTGTATTCCGGTGGCATGACTCGCTCCCAGGTTTCGGAGTCTACCGAGCGGCTCTACCAGAGCCAGGACGAACGAGAGGATCGTGTGCGTGAAGTGGTGCTCAATACCCATAATGCATTCCGCGGAATCAACGCTGACATAGAGCAAATTGGCGCGCGCCGGCAAAGCATCCTCTCAGGTCAAAAATCGGTGGAAGCTAACCAAGTGGGAGTGGATATCGGCTCGCGCAATATCGCCGATGTATTGAATGCTCAGCGCCAACTTTACGCTGCCGTACGCGACTACAACAACGCGCGGTACGACTACATCCTTGACAACCTCAAGCTCAAGCTCAAGCAAGCCGCAGGCAGCTTGAGCCCGGCGGACCTGAGCCAGCTGTCTGCATTCCTGAAGCAAGACTACGATCCTGACCGAGATTTTCTGCCCTCTATAGCGCCTGTAAAAGGTGCCGACAGACGGCTGTGAATATCTTGGATCTTATGTAGATAAATTGTTACTAGCGAATACACTCAATGATGTTGAAATGATGTCAAGTTAGCAGTCAGGCCGTTTCAGTCGCAGCAAGGATGTGCAATGGACGAAGAAAAACCGGCTGCTGCTCAGCCTGAAGGAGCGCAGCAATTCAACTCAGGCATAGCTGCGTTGGTCATGCTAGCTCGGTTTCATAGCGTTGCCGTTTCGGCTGACCAACTGGCCCATGAGTTCTGTACTCCCGGACGTCCGATGGGTGAAGCGGAAATCTTGTTGGCTGCGAGAAAGCTCGGCCTGCAAGCCAAAGTTGCCAGAACCAGTAGTGATCGCCTTGATCGCACACCATTGCCGGCGATCGCGGCTGATATTAATGACGGCTATTTCATTATCGCGCGTGTGGAGCATGGCAAGGTTCTGATCCACGACCCACACTCACAGCGTCCTGAAGTCTTGACCATCGAAGAGTTGGAAAAGCGGTGGTCTGGCACGTTGGTCTTACTGCGCTCTCAAGCAGGTAACGCTGGAGCGTCCTCGCGTTTCGACTTCACCTGGTTTATCCCTGCCATCGTCAAGTACCGCAAGCTGCTCGGTGAAGTACTGTTGGTGTCCTTCGTGTTACAGATGTTCTCGCTGGTTACGCCGTTGTTTTTCCAGGTGGTAATGGACAAAGTGTTGGTTCACCACGGCCTAACAACTTTGGATGTCATCGCCATAGGACTGGTTGTAGTGATGCTGTTCGAGTCAGCTTTGTCAGGCTTGCGAAGCTACGTGTTCGCGCATACCGCCAGCCGTATTGACGTCGAGCTGGGCTCCAAACTCTTCCGTCATCTGATTACTCTTCCCTTGGCGTATTTCCAGGCACGACGGGTGGGCGACTCGGTGGCTCGGGTGCGCGAATTAGAAAATATCCGCAGCTTCCTAACGGGCAACGCGATCACGCTGCTGCCGGACGTTCTGTTCTCTGTAGTGTTCCTGGCGGTGATGTTTTACTACAGCGGCTGGTTGACGCTGATTGTGGTGCTTTCACTGCCGCTTTATATCTTAGTCTCGGTGCTGGTCACGCCAATGCTGCGAGCTCGCCTGAACGACAGCTTCTCCCGCAGTGCGGAGAACCAAGCATTTTTGGTCGAGACGGTGAATGGCATTGATACCCTGAAGTCGATGGCTGTGGAACCCCAGGCAATTCGCAACTGGGATAACCAACTCGCCGGCTACGTGGCCGCAGGCTTCAAGACCCAAACCCTCTCGAACATCGCCAATGAAAGTGTGTCCTTGATCGGCAAACTGGTAACCGTGGCCACACTCTGGTTCGGTGCTCGGATGGTGATCGACGGGCAACTTACGGTGGGTCAACTGGTGGCCTTCAACATGCTTGCTGGTCGCGTGGCGCAACCTATTATGCGACTGGCGCAGCTGTGGACCAACTTTCAACAGACCGGTGTTTCCGTGCAACGCCTGGGCGATATCCTAAACACCCGTACCGAAATTTCCCAAACCGCCCGCAGCCCGTTACCGCCGATACGAGGTCGTATTGAGTTTGATCTAGTGCATTTCCGTTACCGCCCCGACGGTTCGGAGATTTTGCGGGGCATTAACCTCGACATTGGTGCGGGTGAGGTGATAGGTGTTGTCGGGCGCTCGGGTTCGGGTAAGAGCACCTTAACCCGTTTGCTACAACGACTCTATGTACCGGAGCGCGGCCGTGTGCTCGTGGACGGCATGGACCTAGCACTGGCAGATGTTTCCTCACTGCGCCGGCAAATTGGTGTGGTATTGCAGGACAACATGCTTTTCAACCGCAGCATCCGCGACAACATCGCCCTGACCGATCCTGGCGCGCCACTTGAGTCGGTTATACGGGTGGCGAAGCTGGCTGGTGCCCACGAGTTCATCCTCGAACTCGCTGAGGGCTACGACACTATGGTAGGCGAGCACGGCGCCCTGCTCTCCGGTGGCCAGCGCCAACGGATAGCTATCGCCCGCGCGTTGATGGGCAATCCAAGGATCCTGATCTTTGACGAGGCAACCAGTGCACTGGACTACGAGTCCGAGCGCGTGGTGCAGCAGAACATGAAAGACATCTGCCAGGGCCGCACCGTGATCATCATTGCCCACCGGCTTTCGGCAGTGCGTGACGCCAACCGCATTGTGGTGATGGACCGTGGACAGATTGTCGAACAGGGCTCACATGCCGAATTACTGGCGCATCAGGCTGGGCACTACTCTCGCTTGCATCGTTTGCAGCAGGGAGCCAGTCATGTCTGATGCAAAAACAACCGGTTTGCTGCAGCGCTACCGCTACGCTTGGCGCCAGTCCTGGAAATCCCGGCGGGACATGGTCGCGCCGCGGCGCCTAGCGCATGAACTGCAGTTCCTACCCGCGGCTCTGGAGTTGCAGGAGCAGCCTACTCACCCGGCCCCCCGCGTGTTCATGTGGGCCATTATGGCTTTTGCAGCTTTAGCTCTATCGTGGGCGTGCATCGGGAAGATCGATGTCGTGGCCACTGCCACCGGCAAGATCATCCCTACAGGTAAGAGCAAGGTTATTCAGTCCAGTGAAACAGCGGTGGTCAAAGCCATCCATGTCCATGACGGCCAAGAGGTCAAGGCCGGTGAATTGCTTGTGGAACTAGACTCCACTACCGCCGAAGCCGACGTGGGACGGGTGGAAAGTGATCTGTTGGCCGCCCGTATCGACAGCGCCCGAGCAAACGCCATGCTCGATGCCATCGACCAGCAGCGCGCCCCCAAGCTGCTGACCGGCGCGATTCAGGGAGGCGATCCTGAGCACGTCATAGCAGCCGAGCGCTGGTTGCAAGGACAGTACCAAGAATACCGTAGCAGTCTTGATACCGCTGACGTCGAAATCACTCAGCGTCAGGCCGATATGCAGTCGGCGCGGGGCCAGGTCGCCAGTCTTCAGAAAACTTTACCCATAGTCACCAAGCTGGCGGACGACTACCAGCATTTACTGGAAAAACAATTCATAGCGCGACATGCCTATCTGGAGAAGGAGCAGGCCAGACTGGACATCGAGCGACAGTTGAGCGTGCAGCAAGCTAGCTTGCTGCAGTCTTCGGCGGCGCGCCAGGAAGCGGAGCGCCGCCGGGCGGGTGTCGTTGCTCAATCGCGGCGGGCGATGCTCGACCTGTTGCAACAGGCGGATCAGAAAGTGACGTCACTGAGTCAGGATTTTACTAAGGCAGCCTATCGGAATGACCTGACGACATTGGAGGCGCCCATTGACGGCACAGTGCAGCAGTTGAATTTGCACACTGTGGGTGGAGTGGTGACGTCTGCACAGCCGCTGTTGACCCTAGTACCGTCTGGGCAGCAGATGGAGGTGGAAGCCATATTGGAAAATAAAGATATTGGCTTTGTTCACAAGGGGCAAACGGTCGCAGTGAAAGTAGAAACTTTTACGTTCACCAAGTATGGGGTGATCGACGGTAAGGTGGAGAGTGTATCGTCGGATGCTATTGAAGACGAGAAGCGCGGGCTAATTTATAACGCGAAGATTCGCCTCGCGCAGGACTATTTGTTGGTTGAAGGGGAGCGACTTGCTCTCGAGCCAGGGATGGGAGTTACGGTGGAAGTGAAGACTGATAAACGGCGAATAATTGAGTATTTCTTGAGTCCATTGCAGGCTCATTTTGATGAGAGTATTAGAGAGCGATAAAGTTTTTAATGTTGTATATCTCCGAGTTAATGCTCTCGCTTGTATAGATCTAAGTCTCAAAATATGGATAAATTTGAGGTGGGAAATGAACTGGCGATTGAATAGGTACTTGCTACTTTTTTTATCTTTATTTTGCGCCATGTGTGAAATTGCTTGCGCGGAAAAACGCTCGTCAGAATCAAGGCCAGAGTTGTCGGCTGCATTGTTGAGTCGATACATAGATAGTGGGGTTTGTAGTAGCTTTGAAAATTGTCTCGACTCAGAGGTGATGCTGGATCGCGGAGGGAGTGATGGCTATAACATAAATTTCTACCGAGTTTCAAATCTAGAGTTCGCGCAGCTATTAATTGCGGATATCTTGAGTTATTGCTCATCACACCCTGGAGCTACAGCGAACGTTGCGTTTTATTTTGATAAAAAAAGAATTGACTCTGGATTTTTCAGCTCTGCAAAACCTAATTTGACATTGGAGGTTATTAAATGAATCCTACAGTGCAGGTACGAATCGACATCGGCGGAATTGATTATATACCTCATACATTTCTGTACATTACTGATAGCAATGGGCGGTCTTATGAGTATGGTTTTGTTCCAGCTGATGGAGGAATTTATGGGAAAGGAAAAGTTGATCAAACGGGTACGGTAGAAAACCCCACTCATGAATATAGCGTGGCCGGAGATACGCTCCAATTAACAGGTGATCAGTATACCTCGCTGATGAATATAATAGGTGCAGATACTGTTAATCCCCCAGATTATCTGTTGGGCCCTGTTTTACCTAATACTTCGAATTGTACAACATGGGCGCTAGGTGTGCTGGATAAGCTTGGTGTAGGAGATGGTCCCGTTACCGGGGGGGCCGGGGGCGGAATTTATAATCCTTATCAGCAATTTACTAACGTGGTCATGCGTGATTTTTTTAGGGGACTTGGCTGGACTACGGATAACCTTCAGCAGGAATATCATCAAGCTGAAGATGCTCGAAGTCCCCTCGTTCTTGATCTAGATGGCGACGGCGTTGAGACTGTCGGGATGGATGTAGGGATTCATTTTGATCACGATGGTAATGGGTTTTCTGAGTTGTCGGGTTGGGCGGCGCCAGATGATGGGATATTAGTTTGGGATAAAAATAATGATGGTGCAATTGATACTGGAAACGAATTATTTGGCAATAGCTCGGTATTGTTGGATGAACAGCTTGCGGCGAATGGGTTTTGGCATTGTCGGAATTTGACAGTGACGGCAGCGGAGCGGTAAACGAGTCTGATCAGAATTTTGACTTGTTGAGGGTCTGGAAAGATCTGAATAGTGATGGTGTTGTACAAACTGGAGAATTGTATGCGCTGAAGGATGCCGGAGTTTTATCCGTAAATCTAAATTATGTTGATAGTTCTTTTGTTGATGCTGTTGGAAATGAGCATCGGCAAATTGGGAGCTACACTAGCACTTCTGGAGAGGTGCATGCAGTCGAGGATGTATGGTTTGCGGTTAACAAGGCTAAAACGATTGATGTTTCAGCCATCGCAATTTCTTCGCACGTTTCAAGTCTTCCCGAGATTAATGGGATTGGAAATGTGCATAGCTTGCAGCAAACGATTATGCGTGACGAGTCGGGAGAGCTTGAAGGGTTGATTGTAAGCTTCTTAGAGGAAAGCGATCCTGCGGAACGAGAAAAGCTCCTCCTAAACATTATTTACAAATGGGCTGGAGTTGAAGATGTTGATCCGCTAAGCAGGGCTGCCACCAAAATTTACGGAAATGTGATCGGTGATGCTAGAAAACTGGCAGCACTCGAAACGTTTTTGGGGGAGGATTATTTAGGTACTTGGTGCTGGGGGGAAAAAGATCCGAATCCTCATGGACCTGCCGCAGCAATACTACTTCAGCTCTTTGATAACTTTAGTCAAGTGATATATGACAAATTAATGTTTCAGACGCACCTGTTGCCGTACGTTAGTTTGATTCAATATGGGGTCGGTGCGGATGGTGGTCGGTGGGATGTGTCAGCACTTGTAGCGCGGTTGGAAGGTGAGTTTTTATTTGATCCTGATAGTACAAGGTCACTGATTGTTGAGTTGGGGCGGTCATTCAAAAGCAATGAATTGATAGGTAATGACATAATCTCTGCGTTTCATGCGTCTGCCCCTACAGTCGTAGAAGGGATGCAATCAGCAGTTTTAGGTTTTGGTGTTTCGACTATTAGTCCGACATTCGGAAATGACTTATTGAATGGTACGGCCGAAGGAGACTATCTTTTCGGGTTAGGAGGGCAGGACCGGATCTATGGGGGGGGCGGTGATGATCTGCTTAACGGAGGCACGGGTAATGATTATCTTGCGGGCGGTGATGGGGCGGATACCTATGAGTTCGATAGGGGCGATGGCCGCGACACTATCTTCAACGCGGACCAGAATGGCAGCGACACCAAATTAGATAAACTGTTTTTTGGCGCCGGTATAACCGAAGCCGATATTGTCGCACGCCGTAATTACTATGATCTGATTCTGGAAATTAAAGGCACATCAGATTCGGTTACCATCCAAAGCTATTTTGACGAAGACACTGTTGCTAATCATGGTTACGCAGTCGATCAGATTGTATTCACTGATGGTAGCTTCTGGAGTATCGACAAGGTAAAAGAGATAGTTCAGCGAACTACCGATGGTGATGATGCCATCTGGGGGGATGCAGGAGTAAACACGCTGAACGGCGGAGCCGGTAATGATTCGTTACATGGCATGGCTGGTGATGACATTCTCGCCGGTGGTGAGGGGGACGACGCCCTCTACGGCGAAACGGGAGACGATCTGCTCGAAGGCGGCGCAGGAACGGACTATCTGAGCGGAGGTAGCGGCTCCGATACTTATCTTTTTAAACTAGGCGATGGCCAAGACGTTATTGATGACGTAGGACTTTCTTCAGATATCAATGTTCTGCGCTTTGGCGTCGGAATCCTGGCGTCGGACATTAAGGTTGGAATGTATCAATTTGACCTAGTCATTAGCCACAATAACCTGGGAGACCCTTTCACGCCTTCAGAATTCAGGATCCTTTTGGCCTGAGGAACGCCATCGTACCCGTGTTTCGTCAAGACACTGCGGGACGCATCTATGGGTTCGGTACGGCGTTCAACATTGATGAATTCGGCTCATTCCTGACGGCCCATCATGTTGTCGACTTTTCGGAGTATAGCGGGCCAAGCCGACCGGTTCTTTTCCTTAGCGTGCATGCCCTAGGGTATGGCTCCGTCCCAGTTCCTCCTGACTGTCCTGCGGAGCTTTCCGTTCGACGCATATCACTTCCGGACGCTGACGGTTGAGCACAACAACTCAGCAGCGCGCGAGGAGATCCACGCGTTCCTAGCGTCCAAAGGCTATGTCCGGGTGAGAACCCTGGGCATTGACGATGCTTACATTTGGATGGGCGAAGGGCTCAGTGATGCCTGGCAAAGCCAAGTTTGGCGAACGCCGAGGCTGTCCGGACGATAGGGAGGTAGCAATGATGATCCGCGACCTAGTCGAGCACCATCACTCAGGTGCTCGACGTTGCGAAGAGAGTCTCTTACTAGTTCGGCATGCTGCTGAAAGTCTGGGATCATCTCCGTACTGCTAGAGCGATTCACAGTGTCACCCGACGACATTTCGACGCTGAAGCCCGTCGTTCCCGCACCCATCGCGCCGGTGATCCATCGCAGTAAATCCAACCGAGCCATAAACTCGCCTTCCTTGTCGCTCGCGCTGCGGATTAGCGCCAGAGTTACCAGATAGTCGCCTGACGCGGCGGCGGCTTTCGCGAACTCCACAGCGAACGAATGCCGACTCAACTGTGCGTGGTCTTCCCTGCGCCCGACTGCATCCATCCAACGGCGCAATGGCGAGCATGACAAAACCGCGAAGATTAGTTGGTTTGTTGTATCGGTGGAGGCCTGGGTTGGGTACGCTCCCTGGACATAGTTGATTAATACTTGCGCAGGGTCGGTGGCGAATTGCTCGCGCAGCAGATAGTCGGTCGACATCGCCTTAAATAGGGCATTAGTACGTGAGGCTGATTTCGCTTCCGCAACAAATCTTGACCTGTCCATGACTTCCCCAGTATGTGAGTTAGCGCATGGAAAGGTATAGGAGGCCACTGCCCCTTACGCAAGTATTTTAGACCTCATTTTCCTACATGTAATTGGCATGAGAAGACCTCCGTATGATTACTTTGTAGGTCCGTTCATGGAATAAAGGAAATGGCCGTATCGTTGCCCTATAGCTCAAAATTCCGAGCCACCTACGATGTTGCTTTACGCAGCAACAGGTGGAACGTCTGTAATTTCTTGGGCGAAGTCGATAGGCAGCTAATGGCCGATTCTGTTGAAAAAGTCGGTCTGCCCAAACGGCCTGATCATTGACTGGTGAAAACGCCTTTTTTGCACGCGGCTACGTGAAATCCGAGTCCGGAAGCCTCTGCCAAAAGTAAAGATTTCAATCTCGGACACGTACTTTTCTGATGCGTAAACCATTGCGGACTTTTTCAACCGAATCGGCCGATTTCAGTCACTCCGGAGTCATCATCACTGCGAGCGTCATCTTGATGAACTCTTCATTTTTGTCGATGGCTTCTAGGGCGCCGCGCACGTTGTCGGCAACCTCAGCCGAGCCGCGCTGTTCGACCCAGTTCGAAATCTCCATGATGGCGGCTTCGAGGGCAAGTTGATTTTCATTGAGTTTGAACAGCAGGGGGGGAGCAAATCTGAATTTGGCATGGTGTTTCCTCCATGAAGAGGAAAGGGTAGCAGGATGTTGACTGGTTGAGAGTGGCCAACTGAGCGAAGTTTTATTGGTTATCGGTAGACTTGCTTAGGTCTAGTTTGGTTTCACTCAGCTGCACGACCTCTTGCGACCAAGGCTGTATAAAAACGGTTTAGAGCAGGTTTGACAGTCAGAACCAGAACGAAAATCGCGTTTCTACGCAAATTTCAGGTCCGCTGATACACCAACCATTGGCAGATTTTACGTAGCGACGCAGACTTCAAAACAGTGTCTGCGTTTTTACACAGCCTGGGCCGAAAGCAGTCCGTCGTAGTGGTCAGCTTTCGACCTGCTATGCAGCGATAGCCAACGAGCCATCCAACGCGCAAACCGGTAAACGGAGTTCCGCCAAAAGGACTGTGGGTAGGCTCGATGCTGGGTGTTTACGATTCAATATTCCTGAAAAAAATTAATTTTTCTTGAAAATGACCGCTTCCTGTTTACACACATATCCTGATGCGCCGGATTGCATGCAACGAATACCGAAAAGTGTCGGGCACTGTGCTGTTAATACCAATGTTTTCAGGCGGGTACTCATTGCGTTGAAACGGGCGAGAACTTCCAGCCCATCCAGCTTGGGAATGCTGATGTCGAGAATGACGAGGTCAGGCATGCATTCGCGAACCATCTGCATGGCGTCGACCCCATTATCAGTTTCGCCGACGACTTTGTAACCTTCATGTTCAAGCAACATTCTGACGGCAAGGCGGATGACCGGGTGATCGTCGACAATAAAAACGGAGTTCATAATCAAATCCCATACGAGCTCTAATAAAGCGCGCACCTTAGCTCAGATAGTTGAGGCGACGCATGAGCTGACGGACCTGCAGCGGCAATATAGGAATAATCCTACAGCTGAAGAAGAATGGGACTACGTATCAACTAGGTTTTTTATGAGGAAGGGTGAAGAGTGTTGATGGTTAGTCGAGAGTTTTGAAGTATTTAATTGTAAGTTGTGAGTTGTATTCAGGCTGATTTTTTAGTGCGTTTGGTATGGGTTTTTACAATGAGGTTAAGGTCAATAGGTTTCTAAATTCGGATTGTTTCAGCGGTTTGATCAAGTACCCTAATAATGGCAGTCCGTGTTCGTTGGCCTTTTTTTCAAGTTTATCCAGTTCGGCGGATGTCAGACTACTTAACAGTATTGCCTGTCTAATCATCCCCCGGTGGCTGGCGAATTCGACCAGATCAAGCCCGCAGAGGTCGGGCAGACATTGATCGCACAAAAGAATATCAAACGGTTGCACAGCCTTGAGCATTTGTTGCAAGGCGCCATCGGCGCTGTCGGTGGTGGTCAGTTGGGTGAAACCGTAACTCTCAAGCAGGTATTGAGTCGCCCGGAGTTGGAAGGGATGATCTTCCACCAGCAAGATGCGCAGATCGTCTTTGAACATAGGATTATTCACGCTTCTTCTGTCGAACTGAAGGAAGCGAGATTATTTCGCGACGTTACCGAATAATCGATCAGTTAGCTCAGCACATGTTGTAGGGGGATTCGGCGAACGTTGAGTGCACTTGGTGGGGTTTGAGAGGCAAATCAACCATTGCAGGCGGTGTAATGGCTGATCACCCGGGTCTCATCAGCGGCTCGAACGACCGGTCATCTCCAGCGCCATTTCGCTTGCATAGCTGTCGGTCATGCCGGCGATGAAGTCAATCATCCGTAGAAACGAGGCGTGCAATGAGCCGTGAGGATCGGGCGCATTGTTACCCAACAGGTCGAGGACTCGGCGACTCTTGAAAGACGGCGTTCGACCGTTATGCTGTTCCAGTGCCGCACCGCAGAAGGCGTTGAGCAGGATTTCCAGGGTGGTGTAGGCGCCGATTTCATGCAGGGTCTTGCGCTTGTCCTGGAAGATTTTTTTCCGCGCCATGTCCTTGGCATTCAAGACGCAACGCTTGGCAGGGCCGTGCATGTGCTCCACCAGATCGCCGGGCAGCGTGCCTGCCAGCAACGCGTCCTGTTGCTCGACAAAGGCCCGTGCTGCGGCGTTGGTCAGGTGTTCAATGGCTTTGCCTCGCAGGATCGCCAGTTTGCGCCGGCGCGAATCCAGTGGACCAAGCTGGCGATAGGTTTCCGGCAGATCGTCACCCACAAGGTCCAGCAACAGGGACTCGACTTCGGCGTACTCCAGCAACTCCATTTCCAGACCGTCTTCCAGATCGATCAGCGCGTAGCAGATGTCATCGGCAGCCTCCATCAGATACACCAGCGGATGGCGCGCCCAACGCTGTTCCTCGAGTTGCGGCAGGCCGAGTTTATGGGCGATTTGTTCCAGAAGCGGCAATTCGCTCTGATAGCAGCCGAACTTGTGTTTCTTGTAGCCCAGTGAATCCGCGTGTTTTGCCGTCCATGGATACTTCAGATAAGTACCCAGCGTGGCGTAGGTCAGCCGGGTGCCGCCGTCGAACTGGTGATATTCCAGCTGGGTGAGTACCCGAAAGCCTTGGGCATTGCCTTCGAAATTGAGGAAGTCATTGCGTTCGACTTCGCTCATTGCATCCAGCCAGCCACGGCCGGCGGCTTGCTGGAACCAGTGGCGAATCGCGTCTTCGCCGGAATGGCCGAAGGGCGGATTGCCGATGTCATGGGCCAGGCAAGCCGATTGCACCACCATGCCCAGGTCGCTGGGCTCGCACCAGTCAGGCAGGGCGCTGCGGATGGTTTCGCCGACGCGCATGCCCAGCGAACGCCCGACGCAGCTGACTTCCAGCGAGTGGGTCAGGCGCGTGTGGATATGATCGTTGCTGGTGACCGGATGGACCTGGGTCTTACGCCCGAGGCGGCGAAACGCGCCCGAGAAAATGATCCGGTCGTGGTCTTTATGGAAAGGGCTGCGACCGAGTTCTTCCGGGCTGTGCAGAGGCTTTCCGAGGCGTTCGCGGGTAAGCAGTGTTTGCCAATCCAAGGCTGGTTCTCTCCGTCAGGTGACTGATTGCTTAAGCTTCCGGGTTCGCGTCCGGACCTGCAAGCGGAACTACAGCCCGACGGCGTCGATATCGATGAGCAGCAGTCGCTTGCCGTTGTCGAAAAATTGCCCGGCGGTGAGGCAGTACTGGTTACTGGTGGCATCGCGGTAAGTGTTGGAAAGCGTCAGCCTGCGCTCATCCCAACCCTCTGCCAGCAGGTGATAGAAGTAGGGACGCCATGACCAATTGTGGCCCAGGTAGCGATTGTCGGCCTCCCAGCCGTTGTTGCGCCATTCAAGGTTGGGCGTCAGTTGCGTGCCGTGGCGGTCGCATTGGTAGAAGCGCAGCAGCCAGGGAAATGCATCCAGTTGTGGCAAGGCACTGAGCGGCGCGCGGGCCTGAGCCCATGCTTGCAGGATGGTCATCAGCTCGCTGAGTTGCTGGCGCATGATCATCAGGCGACCGCGCTCATCCAGCTTCTGCTGAACATAGCGCTGACGCAGTTGCGCGAAGCGCTCGACAAAGGCGTCCGAGGCAAAGAAACCGGCTTGCGCCCGGGCGAACAGAAAACCCTGAACGTAGCGCGAACCGCACTCCAGGGCAAAACTCAGTTGAGCTTCGGTTTCCACCCCTTCGGCGATGATCCAGCAACCGGTTTTCTCCGCCATTTGCGCCAGAGCCTTGACCACGTCGCTGCTCGGTCCACCTAACGCAGCGGCCTGGAACAAGCGCATGTCGAGTTTGAGAATGTCCGGTTGCAGCGCGAGTACGCGATCAAGCTGAGAGTATCCGGCACCGAAATCATCGATGGCGATCCTCGCGCCGGCCTGTCGGTAGTGTGCCACGACTTCGGTCAGGCGCTGAATATCGCCTCCCAGTTCGGTGATCTCGAAGACAATGCGTTGTGGATCGACGTTGTGCCTGCTCAATTGCTCGAGGCTCGGTAGAGCCTGGTCCTGCCGCAAGCGGTTGATCCAGCGTGGCGATATGTTCAGGCTCAGAAACCAGTCCGAGGGCGCTTCATGCAGGCGGCTTAGCGCGTTATCGCGGATCTGGCGATCCAGACGACGCAGCGCGATGGCGGGCGTTCGCGGGTCGGCGAACAGCGGCCCCACCGAGGTCAGTTGACCGTCGGCCTGCAGCAATCTTCCCAGTGCCTCGACACCAGCGATACGGCCGGTGGCGGTATCGATGAATGGCTGAAAACAGGCGAGCGGTTGCCCGTCGATCACGAGGCCTCCTTGGTCTGGTCTTGTTATTGGATAAAACCTGTTCACCGGTCAGGCACGCAGGATTGAACCCCTCGATAAAGAGGTTCAATCCCGATGTTGCAAGAATGCAGCCAGATAACGGCCTTAGTGGTTACGCGAAGAGCCTTGCATGACCAGCTTGATCAATGGCCCCAGCGTGGCGCCCAGACGTACCAGTCGAGTGAGGCTGCTGACGCCACCGCTCTTGGCGCCCTTACCCGTCAGAAAGCCCAGCAAAGTGACGGCTGCCACGCCCCAGAGTGGAGCGTGCTTGATGTCGAAGCCATCTTGCAGGTTTTGCGTCATCCCGCGCACACGCTGCAAGGGTTGCAGCAGTTGCGCGGATTCGTGGCGGATTTCCTGGCGATGCATTTCCATGCGCAGGCGGATCAGCGCCTTGCGCATTTCGGTGCGCGAGCTGTTGTGAGGCAGTTCTGGCAGGCTCATGGCAGCAGACGCTCCCGATCGTTGGCCAACTCTTCCAGGGTGCCGTGGAAGGGCGACGATTCATCGAAAATCGCCGCTCTCAAGCGCATCGCACAGAAAGTGGCCGCAAGTGTGTAGAAAACACAGAGCCCGATGATTGCCGCCAGACGGTAGGTGTCCCAAAACAGGATCAACACCAGCGTCGACAACCCCACCAGCAACAGCAAGGCAAAAACCAGCGCCAGGCCTGCGAATAGCAACAGGCTTACCGTGCGGGCTTTTTGTTCCTGCAATTCGATGCCGAACAGTTCGACATGGCTGTGCAGCAGTCCAAGAAACGCGGCACCCAGGCGCCGCGGTGAGGAGCTTGGGCCCGTCGCGGACGAGCCGGATTCGCCGATCGCCATATCAGCGCCGAGTGGCCAGCAAGCCAAGCAGGAAACCCACGCCGGCCGCGATCCCGACCGATTGCCATGGGTTGGCCTGGACATAATCTTCGGTGGCGGTAACGGCGGCTTTGCTGCGTTCGCGCAGGGAGTCTTCGGTCAATTTCAAGGTTTCGCGCGCACGCAGCAGACTGTCGTGGATTTGCTCGCGCAACTCATCAGCCTGATCGCCGGCCAACGTTGCGGTGTGTTCCAGCAAGCGTTCGGTGTCGCTGACCAGCGTCTGAAAATCGTTCATCAGGATTTCTTGAGCAGTCTTTGCCTTGATACTGGCCATGGGTGGATCTCCGTAAGTGGCTTCTGAAGCGTTCGAGTATGAGCCTTGCGCGAAGGTTCAGTACAAATGACTGGTACAACTTTTGCTACGTCGTGGTGCGTCTGCCTGCGCCGTTGCGCTGTTGCTGGGCAGGATTCGAGCAAAACCTTATCTCAAATAATGAAAACTCGCGCAAAGGTTCCAACCTTGTGCGCCAAAGTGGCTCATCGGGATCAATCTGCCGATCCCGGCAAGGTGCAACTTGGTGCATGAATTGTCTGCGCGAACTGCTTTGGTGCTTTTTTAGCCTTCAGGTCTGCCAACCCCATGGAAAATCTGCAAAGCGCTGTGGACAGTCTGGTCCATAGCTCAAATACATTGTTCATTCTGATCGGCGCGGTCATGGTGCTGGCGATGCACGCCGGTTTCGCCTTTCTTGAAGTCGGCACGGTTCGACAAAAGAACCAGGTCAATGCCTTGTCGAAGATCCTCAGCGACTTCGCCATTTCGACCTTGGCCTACTTCTTTATAGGCTATTGGATTTCCTATGGGGTGACCTTCATGCAACCGGCGGCGGTGATCAATGCTGATCATGGCTATGGGCTGGTGAAGTTTTTCTTCCTGCTGACGTTTGCTGCTGCGATACCCGCAATCATTTCCGGCGGCATCGCCGAGCGTGCCCGGTTTGTCCCGCAGTTGTGCGCGACGGCACTGATCGTGGCGTTCATCTATCCGTTCTTCGAGGGCATGATCTGGAACGGCAACTTTGGCCTGCAAGCCTGGTTGCTGGAGCACTTTGGCGCCAGCTTCCATGATTTCGCCGGCTCGGTGGTGGTCCACGCCATGGGTGGTTGGCTGGCTCTGGCGGCGGTGTTGTTGCTCGGGCCGCGCAATGGTCGTTATCGCGAAGGGCGACTGGTGGCGTTCGCGCCCTCGAGCATTCCCTTTTTGGCGCTGGGGTCGTGGATCCTGATCGTTGGCTGGTTCGGTTTCAACGTGATGAGCGCGCAAACCCTGCAAGGTGTCAGCGGACTGGTGGCGGTGAACTCGCTGATGGCCATGGTCGGCGGTACCGTGGCGGCGCTGATCGTCGGGCGAAATGACCCGGGCTTTCTGCATAACGGCCCGCTGGCCGGGCTGGTGGCGATCTGCGCCGGTTCCGATCTGATGCACCCGGTGGGTGCGCTGATCACTGGCGTCATCGCCGGCGCATTGTTTGTCTGGTGCTTCACTGCGGCTCAAGTCAAATGGCGCATCGACGATGTGCTGGGGGTTTGGCCGTTGCATGGTTTGTGTGGCGTCTGGGGCGGAATCGCCTGCGGCATTTTCGGCCAAAGCGCGTTGGGTGGGCTGGGCGGCGTAAGTCTGATCAGCCAGTTGATCGGCACTGCGTTGGGGGTGGTTGTGGCGCTGGCTGGTGGCTTTGCCGTGTATGGCGCGATCAAGGCGTTCCATGGCTTGCGCCTGAGTCAGGAAGAAGAGTATTACGGCGCTGACTTGTCGGTGCACAAGATTGGCGCTGTGAGCCAGGACTAGTTCTCTTCGTCGTCAGCGCCAGGATAGAAACCGTGCAGCAGACGATAGCGGTCGTGCCGAATCTGGTCGGCCCGCTCCTGTACCTGATGCGCGGGTAATCCCAGCATGATCAGCGCGTGGGAGGCGAGCATCAGGCTCGACTCCAGCAGTTCGGGCACGACTTCGCTGGCGCCGGCTGCCTTCAACTCGGCCAGCTGGCTGTCGTCGCGTGTGCGCACCAGAATAGGCACTGTCGCGTTGAGTCGCCGCGCTTCCTTGAGGATCAGCAAAGCGATGTCGGTCTGATCCACGGCGATCACCAGCAGCCTGGCGCGCTCCAGCCCTATCGCGACCAGCAGTTCACCGCGGCGTGAGTCGCCATAATGCACACAGGTTTCACCAACGGCGGCTTCGTGGACACGCACCGGATCAGTATCCAGTGCGATATAGGGTTGCTGCGCATTGCGTAGTGCGCGTCCGATTGACTGACCTACACGACCATAGCCACAGATCACTACATGGTTATGCAAGTCGGCGTTGAGTGCGCTGATTTCCTCGAGTTTCGCTTCTTCATTGGGCTTGCGGTGCAGGCGCGTGGCGACGTGGGGCGCGGCGCGCAGCAACAACGGCGTGACGAGCATCGAACAAAAGGTCGCCGCCAGCAGCAGGCCGCCAAAATCCGCGGGCATCAGTTTGTTCTGCTGCATCTGTGCCATCAGCGCAAAGCAGAACTCGCCGCCCTGAGCCAATGCCAGGCCGCTGCGCCAGGCGGTTTCGCCATCGCTGCCGCGCCATTTGACCAGCAGCGAAACGACGCTGCCCTTGAGCACCAACAACCCCAGGGTCAGGCCGAGAATCAGCAGGCCGTGGTTGGCGAACAACTGCAAGTCGATCAGCATGCCGATACTGACGAAGAACAACCCGAGCAGGATGTCGCGAAACGGGCGGATGTCGGCCTCGATCTGATGCCGGTAGTGGCTTTCCCCCAGCAGCATGCCAGCGAGAAACGCACCCAGGGCAGGCGAGAGACCGAGCAGGTGAGTCAGCCACGCCGTCAGCAGAACAATCACCAGCGCCAGTAGCACGAACAGTTCCGGGGAACGGGCAGCCGCCACTTCATGGAACAGCCGCGGCAGCAACCAGCGACTGGCCAGCAGCAGACCGACGAACAACACGACGGTTTTACCCAGCGTCAGTGGCAGCGCCCAATACCAGGCCTGGTCGCTGCTGCCAGCGAACACCGGCACCAGGGTCAGCAGCAATACCGCCACGACATCCTGGAACAGCAACACGGCAATGACATTCTGACCGTGGCTGCTGAAAATCTCGCCGAGACTGCTCAGCTCTTTACTGACAATGGCCGTGGAAGACAGTGACAGGCCGGCGCCGAGTAACAGCGCAAGCGTGATCGGCATGCCGAGCAGCATCAGCAAACCACCTAGCAGCATCCCGGAGCACAGCACTTGCAGACTGCCAAGGCCAAACACCACTCGGCGCAACACGAGCATTTTCGACAGGGAAAACTCCAGCCCGAGGGAGAACAGCAGAAACACCACGCCCAACTCGGCGAGGTCCGGCAACTCTTCGCTTTCATTCACCCAGTTGAATGCAGTTGGCCCGACGATCAGCCCCACGCACAAGTAGCCCAGCACCGGTGGCAATCGCAGGCGCTGGAACAGTGCAATCACCACCAGGGAGGAGGCGAGGATGATCAACAGGTTAGCGAACACAAAAAACTCCGGTGATGGACGCTGGCAATTCAAGCGTAGAGGCAAATAATCCGTGAGCATCGCGCAAAGGATATGGAAGGCGACTGATGTGCGTCAGCGTATTGCCGCGACCCGTTGCCGTTATGGCTCAAGGGTAGAGCATTCAATGGCTCGACGGCTTTTCGGGGCGGGCCTAGAATGATGACTTAATTTTTTCGGTAGAGCGCTCATGCTTCCTGAATGTCAGCTGTTCGGCACCCTTGGGTGTCATCTCTGTGAAGTGGCAGAAGCCATGCTGATGGAATTTGTCGAGCGCGGTCTGCTGGTGGAACTGGTGGATATCGCGGACGATGAAACATGGTTCGAAGCTTACAGTCTGCGTATTCCGGTATTACGGCGGGTCGATACTGGCGCGGAGCTGGGCTGGCCGTTCAGTGCCGATCAGGTAGTGGCGTTCCTGCGTTAAGCCGTTGTCGCGGATGGCGATGTTCCGCCTGTCGAACTTTGCGATGGACCCCCTTGGCTTTACCGGCACTGATCGGATACTGTATGCGTATACAGTTATTCGTGATGCCTGCCTTGCACCCCTGGTTTTCGGGTTTGGGCAGGCGGTCCGGGCGTGAGAGGGATGAATTGTGGTCAATGTCGAACAATTGAAGAACAGCGTGAACCGGATGTCAGCGGACGTGGTGCGCGAGGCTGTCCTCGAATTGCGTCTGGATGGCCTGGTGACAGAAGGAAAAACCCCCTTCAATAAACTGCATTTCAATACCTGTTTCGCCGAAATCGAAGCCTTGTTCCAGCGTGCGGGCTATCACCGGCAGCTGGATGTCGTGGGCTATCAGGGTTTGTTGTATGCGCTTTATGACCCTGGTCGCTGGGAGGCAGTCGATGTGCTGCGCTGGCTCAAGGAGTTCACCGAAGCGGCAGCGCGCGCGCAGATACCGGCTTGAGGATTCTCTTCTAGGTTCGTTCCGGCCGCTGTTGGATAATGCCGCCCTGTATTGAGGGTTAGAACTTTCGTATGTCCACTTCATCTTTTTCTGCTGCACACAACCAGGCCAGCACGCTCTACTTGCCGCCTGGTCCGTGGCAGACCGTGCTCGATTGTCTGTGCGAACACTTCAGCGCCATCGGTCGTGAACAATGGCTGGACAGAATCGCTCGCGGTCGTGTCCTCGACGGTCACGGCATGCCGATCGCCCTTGATCTGCCTTACAAGGAAGGCTTGCGGATTCATTATTTCCGTGAGGTGCCGGACGAAAAGCCGATCCCGGTGGTCGAGTCGATTCTGTACGCGGATGAGCATCTGGTCGTGGCGGACAAGCCACATTTTCTGCCAGTGACTCCCGCGGGTGAATACGTGGAGCAGACCCTGTTGCGACGGCTTATCCGTCGACTCGATAACCCGCATCTGGTGCCTTTGCATCGCATTGACCGGCACACAGCGGGGCTGGTGCTGTTTTCCGCCAACCCTCAGAGCCGTTCTGCCTATCAGTCGTTGTTTCCTACGCGGCAGATCGAAAAGCGCTACGAGGCAATTGCCCGAGCGTTGCCTGAACGCTCTTTTCCATTGGTCCATAAGAGTCGCCTCATCGATGGCGAGCCTTTCTTCCGCATGCAGGAAGGTCCGGGCGTCAGCAATACCGAAACGGCTGTCGAAGTCAGGGAGAAGAACGGTGATCTCTGGCGTTATGCGCTTTACCCGGTGACGGGCAAGAAGCATCAGTTACGGGTGCACATGACAGCCTTGGGCGCCAGCATCTGCAACGACCCGTTTTATCCGCACGTACTCAAGGATGTTGAGGATGACTATGCCAATCCTTTGAAACTGCTCGCTCAGGGATTACGGTTTTTGGACCCGGTCACCGGCCAGGAAAGAGCATTCGAAAGCACCATCACCCTGCAGTGGTGATCACGAAGTTCAGTGAGTCTGCTGATCTTCAGCCACGAAAAAGCCCGCATAAAGCGGGCTTTTCCATATCCGGTTATCACCGCAAAAATTACAGCTCTTTAACGGTACGAACCTGATCCTTGTTTATGCGGGTCTGCTTGCCATCCAGTTGTTCGAATTCGTAGAAACCCGAATCTTTATCGAACTTTGGCGCGTCGACAGCCTGGATTTCTCGACCGTCATTCAAGGTGATCACTGTAGGCGATGCGCAACCGGCGAGGGTAGCGAGGCCCAGTGCGAGCATGAAAGTGGCGAGGGGCCGTTGAGTCATGAGTGTGTCTCCGAATATGAATTCTTTTGGTTACGGAGCTTGAGACGTGTACAGCACGCGCAAGTTCCTTCTCCTGTCAGTCTGACACAGTGTAGTGGACACTCAACAGTTCTGGTGTGTTGAGGTTGGCCAGGCGTGGGTCATTGTCGGGGCATTGCAGGGCATTAGCGCCCAGTTTGCGCATGAGACGACCCGGGCTGCGTTCGCCGTCGTTCCAGGCACTGTCGAAATCCGCCGAGAGTGCTACGGGGATTATGCACAGCAGAGGTTCCCAATGTTCGCCATGGCGCAGCATCAGCGGTTGATCCGGGTGCCGGCTGGCGGCGTCGCGCATGCTATTGAGCAGCGCGGCATCGATGCGCGGTACATCACACGGCAGCACCAGCAGATGCGCATGGCGGGCGGCCTTCAGGCCTGCGCGAATACCGGCCAGGGGGCCAGGAAAGTCGCCTTCATCGTCATGAACCAGCTGGTCGGCGTAGGGCGCGTACTTTTCCAGGTTTCTGTTGCAGGAGATGATCAGGTCATCGCTCAATGAACGGGTCTTGCGGTGCAAGTGGGCAATCAGTGGCTCACCTTGCCATTCCAGCAGTCCTTTGTCCTGACCGCCCATGCGTTGGCCACGACCACCTGCCAGGAGCAGAATGGAACAGGGCGGCAAATGTGTATTCGAGGTCATGGCAGGTCTCCATGGGGGCGGCGAAAAAATGAAGCGCTGTGATATAACACCGGGCTGTTTCTCCTACAACTGGATGAGCCTATGAAAGCCAAGGCTGATGTACCTTTCGCACCGCTCAACATCGCGGTGCTGACGGTCAGCGATACCCGTACCCTGGAAACCGATACCTCAGGCCAGGTCTTCGTCGACCGGTTGAGCGCTGCCGGTCATAACCTGGCGGCCCGGGTTCTGCTCAAAGATGATCTCTACAAAATTCGCGCGCAAGTCGCCAACTGGATTGCCGACGATGTCGTGCAGGTGGTGCTGATCACTGGCGGTACCGGTTTCACTGGACGCGACAGCACTCCGGAAGCGGTGAGTTGCCTGCTGGATAAACAGGTCGACGGTTTTGGTGAGCTGTTCAGGCAGATATCGGTAGCGGATATCGGCACCTCTACTGTTCAGTCCCGTGCTCTGGCCGGCCTGGCCAATAGCACGCTGGTCTGCTGCTTGCCGGGTTCGACCAATGCCGTGCGCACCGGTTGGGATGGCATTCTTGCCGAGCAGCTGGATTCGCGTCACCGTCCGTGCAATTTCGTGGCTCATCTCAAACAGGCGGCACCCTGTGAATCCCGCGGGTAAGCCAGGCAAGACTGGCAGTCTGATGGCTGTCGAGGTGGCACTGGCACGCTTGCTGGCAATGGCCGAAGCCTCACCGATTCGTGAGCGTGAACGCTTGCCATTGGCGCAGGTTCAGGGCCGGGTGCTGGCCGATGACCTGGTCTCGACGCTTGATCTGCCACCTTGGCCCAACAGTGCCATGGACGGCTATGCCTTGCGCGTGGCCGACTGGACTGGAGAGCCACTGGAGGTCAGCCAGAAGATTTTTGCCGGTCAGGCTCCGGAGCCGTTGAGGCCTGGCACCTGTGCACGAATCTTCACCGGTGCACCAGTGCCCGCTGGTGCAGATTGCGTCGAGATGCAGGAAAACACCGAGGTTCAGGCGGACGAGCGAGTACGTTTCACCGAAACCATGGCCCCAGGACAAAACATTCGTCCTCAAGGCCAGGAAGCTACTGTTGGTGAATTGATTCTGTCAGCCGGCACGCGCCTCGGGCCGATCGAACAGGGCTTGGCTGCATCGCTGGGATGCGCAGAGCTGGACGTGATTCGCAAGGTTCGCGTTGCTGTTCTGTCCACCGGGGATGAACTGATTGAACCGGGTCAGGCTCTGGGGCCGGGACAGATCTACAACAGCAATCGAGTGTTGCTGTGCAGTTGGTTGCAGCGCCTGGGATGTGAGGTGATCGATGCCGGAATTCTTCCGGATGATTTAGCGACCACCCGCACTCGCCTTGGTGAATTGAAAGATGTCGATCTGATCCTTTCGACCGGTGGTGTCTCGGTGGGAGAGGCTGACTTTCTGGGCATTGCCTTGCGGGAAGAGGGCGAGTTGACGTTGTGGAAACTCGCCATCAAACCTGGCAAACCGCTGACATTCGGACATTTTCGCGGCGTACCTGTGATTGGTTTGCCTGGCAATCCGGCTTCAACGCTGGTGACCTTTGCTTTGTTGGCAAGGCCCTATCTCTTGCGCCGACAGGGTGTAAAAGAGGTTGAACCCCTGAAGTTTCAGGTGCCTGCAGGGTTTGCATGGCCAAAAGCAGGTAATCGGCGCGAGTACTTGCGTGGACGTCTGGAGAATGGCCGGGCAATCATCTACAGGAATCAGAGTTCGGGTGTACTGCGTAGCGCCGCCTGGGCTGATGGTCTGGTTGAGGTGCTGGAGGACCGCACGTTGATCGAAGGTGACTGCGTAAGCTTTATCCCGCTGAGTGAAGTCCTGAGCTGACTCTTGCCGCAAACCCGGTTGGTCGAACCGGGTTTTGCGTTCATGGCTAACCCTTAATGAGCCAGGAGTGTCACGACCTGGTCAAAACGGCTATTGGCGATCCAGGCCAGAAGCCCGATGACCACGGTTGTTCCGCCAGCCGAATAGGCAAGCCTGTGTTTGATGGATTTGACGTCACCACGGACTTCATCCATGTCTCGTCGGATGTATTTGAGGTGTGTCTCCAATTCAACGACGCGAGGTTCCATATCAACTTCTCCAGTGGGTTTTGCGCTGATTTTTAATTCAGCTTGATGATTGACGCGTTTTTCTGCGAGCGGTACGACCGGAATGACCGGTGACCTGATCTCATGGCTTTGCATGGCACGTCCCTGTGTAGTTCCTGCTGATGTTTGATAACCGCAGGCGCCAAGGTGTACCAATCGCATGGGTCGGTCAATTGAGCCGATTCCTCACGTCTTGTAAGAAAAAATCCCGCCTTGTAGGACGCCATAGGGCTCGACTTCAAATAATTCAAATTCTTGCGACTTTTATGGGGCGAGATGAGGTCAACATCTCCCATACGGAATTCAATCATGGGAGTAACAACTAATGAGCGAACGCAAGGCGCTGTTGATTCTGCATGGCAAGCAAGCGCTCAACGAGGAGGTTCGGTCTGCCGTTGCGGACAAGCGCAAACAGGGTTGGGAGCTGGCCGTTCGAGTGACCTGGGAAGCGGGCGACGCACAGCGCCTGGTAGATGAAGCGCTGGCGGCAGGCTACATGCAGATCATCGCCGGTGGCGGTGACGGTACCTTGCGCGATATTGCCGAAGCCATGGCTGCGCATTCGACTGAGGCCAGCCTGGTACTGATGCCGTTGGGGACCGCCAATGATTTTGCGCGTGCCGCTGGCGTGCCTCTGGAGCCCGCGCAGGCGCTGGAACTTCTCGACGCTGCGCCGAGCGCCATTGATCTGGGGGAGGTCGGCGGGCAGGTGTTCCTGAATATGGCCACGGGCGGTTTTGGCAGTCAGGTCACGGCAAACACCTCGGAGGACTTGAAAAAAGTCCTCGGGGGCGCGGCTTACCTGTTCACCGGTTTATCGCGCTTCAGTGAGTTGCATGCAGCCTATGGCGAGTTGCAGGGGCCTGATTTCCAGTGGAGTGGCGAGCTGTTGGCATTGGGCATCGGCAATGGCCGACAGGCCGGCGGTGGAAATGTGTTGTGTCCAGAAGCGCTGGTTGACGACGGTCTGCTGGACATCAGTATTCTGCCTGCGCCGCAGGAAGTCGTCGGCACCTTGAAAACCCTGCTCGCCGATGGCTTCGGCATCGACAACATGTTTGTGCGAGTCAGGTTGCCATGGGTCGAAATCAAGGTCTCGGAAGGCCTCTACATCAACCTCGATGGCGAACCTCTGGAAGGTGACAATTTGCGTTTCTCGATACGTCCTGCGGCACTGCGCGTGCATTTACCTGAAAACTCGCCGCTGCTGGGGTCATCGCAGTTGATCAATCATCCAGGCTGATGATCTGCTCGCGAACGGCGAACAGCACCAGGCCCGCCACATCGTAGATCTGCAAGCGCTTCATGATCTGCGAGCGGTGGGTTTCCACGGTCTTGATGCTGAGGCCCAGGCCATTGGCGATCTCCCGGGTGGATTTTCCGCGAACGATCAGCCGAAGGATTTCCAGCTGACGCGCTGTCAGGTTGTGCGAGTCGGCAGGTTCCGGCTGGTTTTTCTGAGTTCGGGTTAGCGCCTGGTTGATGACGGTGTGGGCGATGGCCGGGCTCAGGTAGCGTTCGTTGTTACGCAAGGCATCCAGGGCATGTTCGAGCTCGGTAGCCGTGGTGTCCTTGAGCAGGTAGCCATGTGCACCGGATTCCAGTGCCTGCATGATGAGTGCTGGATCGGTGTGCATCGACAGGATCAGCACCTTGCTCTGCGGGCGTACTCGCTTGAGTCGCTGCAATGCGTCAAGGCCACTGGTTTCCTTCATGGAAATATCCAGCAGGACGATGTCCGGGGACAACTGTTCGACTATCTCGAGCAGCTGCGAGCCGTCATTGGCCTCACCGATTACCGCGTAGCCGGGAATATCCAGCACCAGAGCGCGCACGCCTGCCCTGATAAGCGAGTGGTCATCCACCAGAAGTAAGTTACAAGTCAACGCATAACCTTATTCGTACTAGCCCGTTCGAGTGCACGAGGCGCCCAGGGGAAGAGTGCTTCGATTTGAGTGCCTTTGCCCGGCTCGCTGGTCACGCTCAGTGTGCCGCCCAGCTGATTGATCCGTTCCGACATCCCTGCCATTCCACGTTGCCCCTCACGACCTGGATCGGTCGCTGGCGCGAATCCCAGGCCATCGTCACTGATCAATAGTGTCAGGCCCTGAGGCTGACGTTGCAGGCGGACCAACAGATTTTTCGCTTCGGCATGGCGCAATATATTGGTCACCGCTTCCTGGGTGATTCGAAAGGCGGCCAGCGTCATTTCCTCCGGTATACCGGCCAAACGCTGATGGCATTCCAGGCTCCAGTGCACCGGCGTGTTGGCCAGCGTCTTGAGTAAATGCGCCCGCAGACTGGCTTCCAGCCCGAGACTGGTCAGCTGCCTCGGATTGAGAATGGCCGATACGTCTCGCACTTTGGCCAGGGTTTCTTCCAGCGTATCGCAGAGCACCGAACACTGGCCCTGAAGTTCTTCGGGCATTCGGCGTTTGAGCCAGTCGCTTTGAAGTTTTGCCGCGGTCAGCAATTGGCCGATATCGTCATGCAGTTCCCGACTGAGCCGGCGCCGTTCGTTTTCCTGTACCTCCAACAACCGGTCAGCCAACTCCTGGGGTTGAAACTTTATCGACTTGCGCGAAAGACAGTACTGCACCCCGACGCAGGTCAATGCCGCAATATTGAGTACCAGCAGACTCAGCGGCAGGGGAGTGGACTGGCTATAAATCAGCAGGCAGCCAAGCGCCGAGCAGGTACACAACACAAGCGTGACCAGGCGCGCGTTTTTTCGGGAGGGTGGCTTTAGGGTGATCGACTTGAGGCTGGCGTACATAGCGGATGGAGCCAATGGATGTTCGCTGCGGGAAGACCGGGCATCGTGGATGACGGGTCTCTGTCTGGAGTCACTCTGCCATTAATTGACGTCAACTAATGGGCGGCATAATACCACTTAAGATACCGTTGGTCGCGTTTGCTATATATGTCTGCCGAGTCAGGAAATAAGCGTTTGTGGACAGCAGTTCCATAATGGAAAAAGTTGGGTGGCAGGAAGGGTTTTATTTGTTTTGAGTTGTCGTTAGCAGGTATGGAATATTCAATTGCGACATGAGCCCGTTAAAGTTAGAGAGGCAGTCATGGCAATAAAAACTCGGAGCGCGGCACAGTGCTCCGATCCATTGAGGATTACCGTCCCAAAGAGGAAACGAGCGTGAACGGTTTGGAATTAGCGGGGGGCTGAAACTGACTTTGTCCGACCTGAAAGGCGAAGGCTTCGATCAGGGATGTCTGTTCGCTGTCATCAAGGCTGAGTTGGCCGGTCTTCTGATCGATAAGCTCAAGTTGCCAGGCGATCAACGTCAGGCAGTCTTTCAGCGCACTCAGGGCCTGGTCGTGTAAATCCATGTGATTCTGGGCATGGCTCAGCAAACCATGAATGTGCAACGAGAACTCGGAAACGGCTGCCAGAGCAAGGGCATCGGCCTTGTTGGCCAGTTTGAGCAGGGTGCTAAGCATGCAGTCGATGGCATCCTTGTCATTGCTTATCAGTTGCAAATGACTCAGGCATTCCTCGGTTTTAACCAGGAGTGTCTCTGCTTCGACGAGAAACTCCGGGAGCCGTTGAGCCCACTCTTTACGATCGTTCGGCATGCTTATCTCCACAACGTCATGTCAAATGAGGGGATGTCGTGTGTGTCGACGGGGACGATCAGAGTCCCCGCATTGCCATGCCGTCGTGAGATCGCGCGCCGGCCTGTCTGGCTGCAGGCTGGGGAACTCGATAGGGTGGATGGCCACTTACCTGCGATCGCACACAAAAGCCTGACTCCGTTCATGCAATGAGAATGGCGTCACATTAATGGCTATTGGATATTGCGAATATCAGGTTGGGCCTGATTGCTACTAGGGGAATCCCTTACACGGGGGAACCAGCCGAACGAAACGAGGTCTCGCGGCAGGCAATGACGCAGATGAAATCACCTGGCTAGTAAAGCATGATGTTAATGTGGCATCAATGTTTGGTCGTGGCATTTTACAGGGGGGTCAAGGTCCGGCAAAAACAGCCGATAACCCCCTTTAGTGAATTCATCAGAACAAGCCCAGGAGTCATTGATGGCCGGCATTCTCGACACGGTAGACCAACGCACGCAACTGGTGGGTGAGAATCGCCTGGAAATTCTCATGTTCCGGCTGGCCGGACGGCAATTGTTCGCGATCAACGTGTTCAAAGTGCAGGAGGTGCTGCAACTGCCGAAGCTGACACTGATGCCTCAGCGTCATCCATTTGTCTGCGGCGTGGTTAATTTGCGTGGCCAGACCCTGCCGGTGATCGACCTGTCCCAGGCCATCGGTATGCGTCCGCTGGTGCCAAGCCCGACCAGTACGATCATCGTTACCGAGTACAACCGTTCGGTACAGGCGTTCCTGGTCGGTGGTGTGGACCGTATCGTCAACATGAACTGGGAAGCCATTCTGCCGCCGCCGGCCAGCGCCGGTCGTCAGCATTACCTGACGGCCATCAGCAAGGTCGACGATCAGTTGGTGGAAATCATCGACGTCGAAAAAGTCCTGGCGGAAATCGTCCCGTACAACGCCAAGGTCTCGCGCGACAAACTCGACGATCCGGTTCTGGAACGTGCCCGTGGCCGTGAAGTGCTGCTGGTGGACGACTCTAACGTGGCGTTGTCGCAACTGCGTGACACCCTGGGTCAGTTGGGCGTGAAAATGCACATTGCCAGCGATGGCTTGAAGGCACTGAACATGCTCAAGGCCTGGGCCGATACCGGTGTAAACATGACCGACAAACTGTTGATGATCTTCACCGACGCGGAAATGCCGGAAATGGACGGCTATCGCCTGACCACGGAAATCCGCAACGACCCGCGTCTGCGTGGCCTTTACGTGGTGCTGCATACCTCATTGTCCGGCAGCTTCAACGACTCGATGGTCAAGAAAGTAGGCTGCGACAACTTCCTCTCCAAATTCCAGCCGGACAAACTCGTCGACGTGGTGCGCCAGCGCTTGATGCTTGATGAAGTACCTGCCTGACACCACCCGCAGAGGCTGACTTGACGTCAGCCTTTGATTCGGCGATCAAGCTCGTATAGGGTGGCGTTTTTTGCCCACCAGGGAGCTGGCCATGTTGCGTCTGAGCGCGCTTTATCGTTATCCGTTGAAATCCGGCAAGGGCGAGATCCTGCAGCAGGTCAGCCTTGACAAGCTGGGCCTGGACGGTGATCGACGCTGGATGCTGGTGGACGAGGCCAGCGGGCGCTTTCTGACCCAGCGTGCAGTGGCGCAGATGAGTCAGCTGTCGGCGTTGTGGAATGCCGACGGTGGCTTGACCCTCAGTGCGCCGGGCCGCTCACCGATCGATGTCGCATTGCCTGCCAGCGACGCGGAACTGCGTGGCGTGACCATCTGGCGCGACACACTGCGTGTGCCGGATGCCGGCGACGAGGCGGGTGCCTGGGTCAGTGAATTCATTGGCAAACCGACTCGTCTGGTGCAAGTCCCTCTTGATCGCGCACGGACCACTCAGGCCGGCTATGGCAAGGATGATGATCAGGTGGCCTTCGCCGATGGCTTTCCGCTGTTGCTGATCGGACAGGCCTCACTGGAGGACTTGTCGCAAAAAGTCGGCCGTCCGCTGGAAATGCTGCGCTTTCGGCCCAACCTGGTGATCGAGGGCAGCGAGGCGTATGCCGAAGATGGCTGGAAGCGTATCCGCATCGGCGATGTCGAGTTCCGCGTGGTCAAGTCGTGTTCACGTTGCATTCTGACCACCATCGACCCGCAAACCGGCGAGCGTAGCGAAGATCGCGAACCTCTGGCCACGTTGCAAACATACCGTGCCGAGGCCGATGGTGCGATGTTCGGACAGAACCTGGTCAACGACAGCAATGGCCAACTTGAAGTCGGTATGCCGGTGACAGTCCTGGAATAAGACAATTTGAATGACTGCCGTTGAACAAAAAATGCCCGTGTCCAAGGACGCGGGCATTTTTTTGTCGCTGTGAAAACCCAGGTGTCTAGCCGCGGTATTCGCACAGGTAAGCGGTGTCGACGGCCACTTTCAGCTGGAACTTGCTGTTGGCAGGCACGTTGAACTGGCTGCCGGCGGCGAAGGTTTCCCAGTCGCTGCTGTCCGGCAGTTTGACGGTCAGGGCGCCGGACACCACGTGCATGATTTCACGCTGGCTGGTGCCGAATTCGTATTCGCCCGGTGCCATGACGCCGATGGTCGCAGGACCTTCAGCGGTGCCAAAGGCGATCGACTTGACGGTGCCGTCGAAGTACTCGTTGACTTTAAACATGGGCGATTCCTCGAAAAGGGCTGAAAAGGGCCGGCCAGTATGCACAAGGCCCATGCCGGCGTCACCTCTCTAAAGCGGAAGAACCAGTGGCAATAATCGTGCGGTATTGCGCGCATCTTCCAGCGCCCGATGTTGTTGGCCATTGAACTGCATGCCCGCCAGTTGCAGCGCGCCGTTAAGCCCCAGCGGGCGCTCCAGTCGACGAGCCTTGGCAAAGCGCTGTTTGAGGTTCATGTGCGGCACTCGGCTCAGGGCGCTGTCGAGTTGCAGGCGATCCCACTCCTGAACCAACTGTTTGCGATCGTAATCGCCCCAACTTGCCCAGCCTTCGAGGCGCGAGTGATGTTGGTCGAGCCAGTGCTCGAACGACGCCCAGACCTCGCTCAGAGGCTGCGCGGCGTCGATGTTGGCCTGGGTGATGTGGGTCAGTTGCCGGCAAAACGGCGTCAGCATGGGCCGACGCAGCGGCCGGACGAAACGCTGGAAAGCGTCCAGTTCGCGCCCCTTGCGGTCCACCAGGGTGGCGCCGATTTCGATGATTTCCATTTCAGTTACTGGCCAACCACCCTCATCGGTGGTGGCTTCGAGATCAATGACCAGCCAGTGAGGCATCGCAGGGTTCCTGGTATCCGCGTCCTGATAGGGCTTGAGCGTAGCCAAACCCGGCGGATCCGCCTAGCAGCTTATTCGACCTCCAACAAAATCTGACGATTTTTCACCTGATCACCGACCCTGACCTGCAAGCGTTTGAGCACGCCGTCGATGCCCGACTTGAGCGGATGCTCCATTTTCATGGCCTCCAGCACGACCAGCAACTGGCCTTTAATGACCGGGCTGCCTTCAGTCACCAGCACATCGACGATCGCCCCGTCCATCGGAGCCTTGAGGGTGCCGGTGCTGACGCTGGCCTGGCTGCTGACCAAGGCCTGCGTCCGGTCCACCAGCCGCACACTGCCGGGACGGGTGAACAGCCAGAGTTGCCCGGCCTCAAGACGGTAAGCATGGCGTCGTCGGATACCGTTGATTTCCAGGCTGGCCCAGCGTCCGTCGCACTGGATGATCTTCAATTCAAAGGGCGTTGTGGCGACTTGAATCCGATACGGTTCACCCGGCACAGCGTTCAATTCCACCGGCCAATCCTGATCCTCAAGGCCGATTCGATAGAGCAACGGCACGCTGGCGTTGTTGCGCCAACCGGCCAGTGGCACTTGATGAACCTGCGCCGAGGCCTGATAGAACAGCGCAGCAGCGATGGCCAGTTCTTCGGCGCTCGGCACATGCGCATGCAGGCAGGGATGTTCGGCGAAGTGAGTCTGGATGAACCCGGTACTGAACTCGCCACTGATGAACTGCGGGTGTTCCAGCAGGGCGGCGAGCAAGCGCTGATTGCTTTGCACGCCGAGCAGCACGCTGTCCTGCACCGCCCGCAGCAACTTACGCCGGGCGTCTTCGCGGGTGGCGCCGTGGGCGATGATCTTGCCCAGCATCGGGTCATAAAACGGGCTGATAGTCTGGCCTTCAATCAAGCCATGATCGATCCGCACGCCGCTCTGCAACGCAGGCTCCCAGGCGGTGATGCGGCCGGTTTGTGGGAGAAAACCGTGTACCGGATCTTCGGCGTACAAACGGACTTCTATGGCATGGCCGCTGAGCTGCACTTGCTCCTGGCGCAAGGGCAGAGGCAGTCCTTCGGCGACGTGCAACTGCCAGGCCACCAGATCGAGGCCGGTGATCAATTCGGTCACCGGGTGCTCCACCTGGAGTCGGGTGTTCATCTCCAGAAAGTAAAACTGCCCACGCGTATCCAGCAGGAACTCGACAGTGCCAGCGCCGACGTAATTCACTGCGCGACCTGCCTTCAGCGCCGCTTCACCCATGGCCTGACGCAACTCGGCGGTCATCACCGGGCAGGGCGCTTCTTCGATGACTTTTTGATGGCGACGCTGGATCGAACAGTCGCGCTCGCCAAGGTAGATCAGGTTGCCGTGCTGGTCGCCGAACAGTTGAACTTCGACGTGACGCGGGTCAATCAGCGCTTGCTCGAGAATCAGTTCGTCGCTGCCAAACCCATGCAGCGCTTCGGAGCGGGCGGTGCGCAGTTGCTCCAGCAAATCACTGGCCTCGTGCACCAGGCGCATGCCCCGCCCGCCACCGCCGGCACTGGCCTTGATCATCAGCGGATAGCCGATGCGTGCGGCTTCTCGGCTCAGGGTCGCGTCGTCCTGTTCTTCGCCCTGATAACCCTTGATGCACGGCACACCGGCATCGAGCATGGCGAGTTTCGACAGGCGTTTGCTGCCCATCAGTTCGATGGCTTCGGGGCTGGGACCGATGAAGGTGATGCCGGCATCCTGGCAGGCGCGGGCGAACCCGGCGTTTTCCGAGAGGAAGCCGTAGCCTGGATGGATCGCGTCAGCGCCCGTGCGCCGGGCGGCGTCGAGAATGACCGGGATATTCAGATAGGACTGCTGCACCGGGGCCGGGCCGACGTTAACGGCTTCGTCGGCCATCTGCACATGCAGCGCATCGGCGTCGGCATCGCTGAAGATTGCGACCGTGCGATAGCCCAGGGCCTGGGCGGTGCGCTGGATGCGGCAGGCGATTTCACCGCGGTTGGCGATCAGGATTTTGCTGAGTCCGGGCATGGGGGTTTCCCTTTTGTTTTGCGGTGGATGTGATGGCCTCTTCGCGAGCAAGCCCGCTCCCACAGGGGAATGCATTTCAAATGTGGGAGCGAGCTTGCTCCGGGCGGCGTTCCGACGATGCTTTTAAGGCGCCCAACCCGGTTTACGCTTTTGTACGAAGGCCATGGTCCCCTCGACCCCTTCAGCCCCGGTCACCGCCTCGCTGAACCAGTCGGCCGCTTCATCCAGCAACGCACTCGATGGCTGTCCGGCACTCGCCAGCAACAGTTTTTTGGTCGTCGCATTGGCCTCCGGCGCGCAGCACAACACATGGGCCAGAATTTCATCGAGACGCTCGGCCAACGCTTGCGCGTCATGCTCGACAAAATGCACCAACCCCATGCGCCGTGCGTGTGTGCCATCGAAACGTGCCGCGGTCAGCGCCAGTCGGCGAGTCTGGGTCAGGCCGATGCGCTGCACCACGAACGGCGCGATCTGCGCAGGCAGAAGACCGAGGCTGGTTTCCGGCAGACCGAATTGTGCCTGGTGATCGGCCAAGGCGACGTCGCTGACGCAGGCCAGACCCAAACCACCGCCGAGCACCGCGCCTTGCAGCACCGTGATCACCACTTGCGGCGCGTGTTGCACCTCTTGCAGCAACGCACCGAACGCGCGATTCAAGTCGCGATAGGCACTCGGGCCTTGAGCGCGTGCGTTGGCCATGTCCTTGATGTCGCCACCGGCGCAAAAATGCCCGCCCGCACCACCGATCACCAGCGCGCGAATGGCTCGGTCGTCACGCACCGCCGCCAGCACCGCGCGCAGCTCAGCGACCATCTGCAAGCTCATGGCGTTACGGCTTTCGGGGCGGTTGAGGGTGATGTGCAGGACACCGTTATGCGGTTCGAGCAGCAAGGTCTGGCAAACCGGCAGGGTGCTCATTTGTTTTTCCCCGGCAGGATGCCCATGAGTTTGCAGATGATCCCCAGCATGATTTCGTCGGCACCGCCGCCGATCGACACCAGCCGCACGTCACGATAAGCGCGGGCCACCGGGTTGTCCCACATGAAGCCCATGCCGCCCCAGTATTGCAGGCAGCTGTCGCTGACTTCGCGGCCCAGACGCCCGGCCTTGAGTTTGGCCATCGACGCCAGACGGGTGACGTCCTGGCCTTTGATGTATTGCTCGGTGGCTTGATAGACCAACGCCCGCAGGCATTCGATTTCGGTTTGCAGTTCGGCCAGGCGGAAGTGGATGACCTGATTGTCGATCAGCGCATTGCCGAAGGTTTTACGTTCCTTGCAGTACTCGATGGTGCTGTCGACGCAGTACTCCAGGCCCTTGATCATGTTCGCCGCGCCGAACAGCCGTTCCTCCTGGAACTGCAGCATCTGCATCATGAACCCCGCGCCTTCATGGCCGATGCGGTTGCGTTGCGGCACGCGCACGTTGTCGAAAAACACCTGGGCGGTTTCCGAGCTGCGCATGCCGAGCTTGTCCAGGTGCGAGCTGAGGCTGATGCCCGGCGTGTTCATCGGCACCATGATCAGCGACTTGTTGATGTGCGGTTTGTCGTCCGAGGTGTTGGCCAGCAGACAGATGAAATCGGCGCTCGGTGAGTTGGTGATCCACATCTTGCTGCCGTTGATCACGTAGTCGTCGCCGTCCTTGCGGGCGGTGGTTTTCAAACCGGCCACGTCGGAACCGGCGCCGACTTCGGAAACACCGATGCAGCCGACCTGCTCGCCAGTGATCGCCGGCCGCAGGAATTCTTCACGCAATTCATCGGAGCCGAAACGCGCCAGCGCCGGGGTGCACATGTCGGTCTGCACGCCGATGGACATCGGAATACCGCCGCAGTGGATGGTGCCGAACTCTTCCGCCGCGACGATGGAATAGCTGTAGTCCAATCCCATGCCGCCAAACTTTTCCGGTTTGGAAATCCCCAGCAGGCCGAGGTCGCCGGCCTTGCGGAAGATCTCGTGGATCGGAAAGCGTCCGGCCTTTTCCCATGCCTCGACGTGAGGATTGATCTCGTGATCGACGAATTGGCGGACGGTGCGGCGCAGTGCTTCGTGTTCCTGGGTGAAGATCATTTTTATTGTCTCCTGAGCGCCCTTAGAAACGGGCTACACCAAAGCTGTTGGATTGCAGCGGCCGCACTTCAGCCTCATGACAGATATCCAGCAAGTACCCGAGCAAGGTCCGGGTATCCCGAGGATCAATCAACCCGTCGTCCCACAAGCTGGCACTGCCATAGAGCGCGGTGGACTGGCTGTCGAGTTTCTGCGCGGTGACCTGTTCCAGCATGTCGAGCATTTTCGGGTCGGGCACCAGGCCGTCCTTGGCCTGTTTGGCCTCGGTGACGATCCGCAGCACTTTGCCGGCCTGGGCACCGCCCATCACCGCCGTGCGGCTGTTGGGCCAGGCAAAAATGAAGCGCGGGTCGAGGCCGCGGCCGCACATCGCGTAGTTGCCGGCGCCGTAGGAGCCGCCGACAACGATGGTCAGTTTCGGCACCCGGGCATTGGCCACCGCTTGAATCATTTTCGCGCCGTGTTTGATCACGCCTTGCTGCTCCGACTCGGTGCCGACCATGAATCCTGTGGTGTTGTGGAAGAACAGCAACGGGGTCTTGCTCTGGTCACAGAGCTGAATGAACTGCGCCGCCTTGCTCGCACCCTTGGGCGTGATCGGTCCATTGTTGCCAATGAACCCGCAGGCGCGACCTTGAATCTGCAAATGGCCGCAGACGGTTTGCTGATCGAACTCACCCTTGAATTCGAGAAAGTTCGAGCCGTCGGCAATCCGCGCGATGATTTCGCGCACGTCGTAAGGTTTTTTCGCGTCGTCAGGAATCAGCCCGAGCAACTCGTCGATGGGGTAGAGCGGTTCTTCCCACCGACGTTCGGGTATCCAGGGCAACTGATCATTCCACGGCAACAGGCTGATAATCTCGCGCACCTGCCGCACGCCATCGGCATCGTTCTCGGCCAGGTATTCAGCGGTGCCGGCGATTTGCGCATGCATCTCGGCGCCACCCAGCGCTTCATCGGTGGCGACTTCGCCGGTGGCAGCCTTGAGCAGCGGCGGACCGGCCAGAAACAGCTTGGCCTTGCCACGCACCACCACCACGTAATCCGACAACCCTGGCTGATAGGCGCCGCCCGCCGTGGCCGAGCCATGGACTACGGTGATTTGCGGCAGGCCCATGGCCGACATCCGCGCCTGATTGGCAAAGCTGCGGGCGCCTTCGACGAAAATCTCCGCCGCGTAATTGAGGTTGGCGCCACCGCTTTCGGCCAGGGTAATGACCGGCAGTTTGTTCTCCATGGCGATCTGTTGCAGGCGCAGGGATTTTTTCAAACCGCTGGGGGAAATGGTCCCGCCCTTGATCGCACTGTTGTTCGCCACCACCAGCACCCGCACGCCGGACACATAGCCGATCCCGGCGATCAAACCGCCGCCAGCCGAACTGCCGTCCTTGTCGTCATGCAGTTTGTAGCCCGCCAGGCTCGCCAGTTCTAGGAACGGTGCGCCAGGGTCCAGCAGCAGATTGAGGCGTTCCCGGGGCAACAATTGCCCGCGCTTGTCGAACCGGGGTTTGGCTTCGGCCGCCTTGTTCAGCAGGGTCTGTTCGAGCTGGCGGACCTGTTCGATGCCGACCAGCATCGCCGCGCGATTGCGGGCGAACTGTTCGCTGAACGGGTCCACTTGCGACTGAATCACCGGCATGACTTATTCCTTGTCCTTGAGCACGTCGGGAAGGTAGGCGCGGTGAAAACCGTTGAACGACTCGCTGATCTGCGCCTTGTGTATCGGCCAGGCGCGCCCGCCCAGGCTGGCGGCGCCATCAATGCGCAAAGTGCTGCCACTGACAAATGCCGCGGCCGGGCTGAGCAGGAAAACGATCGCCGCGCTGACTTCCGATTCGGTGCCGATGCGTTTCAGTGGAACGTGCTCGCGCAAGGTCGGGATCACCGCCTTGAACGCGCCTTCGTAGGTGTCCATGCCACTGGACGCGATCCAGCCCGGCGCCACGGCATTGACCCGCACCCCGGCATAACCCCATTCGAACGCGGCGGTCTTGGTGAGGTTGTCCATGCCTGAACGCGCCGCGCCCGAGTGGCCCATGCCGGGCATGCCGCCCCACATGTCGGCGAGCATGTTGACGATGGCGCCGCCGTGCGTGCTCATGGACTGGTTGAACACTTCCCGAGCCATCAGGAAGCCGCCCATCAGGTTGGTGCGCAACACCGTATCGAAGCCTTTTTGATTGATCGACGCCAGCGGCGACGGGTACTGCCCGCCGGCATTATTGACCAGACCGTGAATCGGTCCGTACTTGCGGATCAACTCGCTGACCACATGCTTGACCGCTTCTTCCTCACGAATATCGCAGACCATCCAGTCAGCCTTGCCGCCATCTTCGGTAATCTCGGTCGTGACGTTTTTCAGCTTGTCGGCCTTGCGCCCGAGCAGCAGCACATGGGCGCCGAGGGCCGCCAGTTCGTGCGCGGTGCAACGGCCGATGCCGCTGCCACCACCGGTGACGATGATGTTTTGGCCTGCAAACAAATCGGCTTTGAAAATCGAATCGTATGCCATGGCGACAGTCCTCTAGTTGACTCGGTCAGCGATGCGCTGAGGCACCGGTATCTGGATTTCCAGCAGTTGCTGGGCGAAGGCTTTGCCTTGCGGATCGATCCGCAGGCTGGCCACGCCACCGCCTCCCAGGGCGTTTTCCAGCAGAAAATTAAGGCTGTGGGTGCCCGGCAGGTACCAGCGTTCGACACGTCCGTGGATCGGATCGAGGACATGACTCATCCAGTCGACGATCACTTCCGGCGTCAAGGCTTCGGCAATCCACGGCAGGTACTCCGGCTCGCGGGCCATGACGCCGATGTTGCTGTGGTTACCCTTGTCACCGGAACGCGCCACGGCGAGTTTGACCAGGGCCACGCTGGCATCGGCCCGGCCTGAGGGTTTCGGTGAGGCGCACGCCACGGGCAGGTCGGCGGTGTCGAGCACATCAACGGCAGGCAGGGCGCAGGGATGGCGCTGGCCCTTGAGATCAATTTCCAGCGTGCAGGCGGTTTTGTCGATAAGGAACGAGAACAGCCGGATCAGCGGATACACCGTCGGCCGTCCACCGACAATCCCGGTCAGTCCCGGCGCCATGCCGGTGGCGGCCTGGGCGATTTCACGGGAGAACACAATCAACGCCTGTTTATCCGGATGGCGCACCGCGAGTTTGATCACCACTTCGCGGCTGTCCTGACGCTGACCGTGGGGGCCGTAAGTGGCTTCGCTGCCGAGCAGTTCGATGTTCACTTCGCTGTAGGGTGGCCAACCGCGCTGGCTGAAGATTTCCGAGGTTTTGTTGATGATGGCTTCGCTGACTCGACGCGCCTTGTCGACCGCATCGATCCCGGCGATCAGGCAACTGGCGGTGCAGCGGAAACCGTCCGGGTACGTCGCGCTGACCTTGTACTGATTGGTCGGCGGCAAGCCTTTTGCGCCATGCACCTGGACCGCGTTTTTGCCTTGTTGCACAAGTTTGACTTCAGTGAAATCGCAGACCACGTCCGGCAGCAGATACGCCTGCGGGTTACCGATTTCATACAGCATCTGCTCGCCGACCGTCAGTGGAGTGACCAGCCCGCCGGAGCCTTCGGGTTTGCTGACGATGAACTGGCTGTCGGCGCTGACTTCGACGATGGGGAAGCCGATGTGTTCGTAGTCGGGCACCTCGCGCCAATCGGTGAAGTTGCCGCCGGTGCACTGGGCGCCGCATTCGATGATGTGCCCGGCCAACGCGGCCTGGGCGAGTTTGTCGTAGTCGTGCCACGACCAGCCGAACTCATGCACCAGCGCGGCGCTGACCACGGCGCTGTCCACCACGCGTCCGGTGATGACGATGTCGGCGCCCAGACGCAGGGCCTCGACGATGCCCGGTGCGCCGAGGTAGGCGTTGGTCGAGACGCACATCGGCGGCAGGGGCGCGCCACTGAACATTTCATGGATACCGCTGCTGCCCAGCTGTTTGAGCTGCGGCTGCAGGTCATCGCCCTGCAGCACGGCGATTTTCAGCGTTACCCCGGCCTTGTCGCAGGCCGCTTGCAGGGCGGCGGCGCAGGCTTGGGGGTTGACCCCGCCGGCATTGCTGATGACGCGGATTTTCTGTTGGGCCAGTTGACCCAACAGCGGGCTGAGGACTTCGATGAAGTCGCTGGCGTAACCGGCCTCGGGATCTTTCATCCGCGCGCCGGCCATGATCGACATCGTAATTTCGGCCAGATAATCGAAGACCAGGTAGTCCAGACGCCCGCCTTCGACGAGTTGCGCGGCAGCGGTCGAGGTGTCGCCCCAGAAGGCGCTGGCGCAACCGATGCGGATTGTTTTTGGCACAGTCAACTCCATAACCACCCCCGACAGAAGTACATCGAGACTACCAAGCAAGCGCTTGGTTTGTAAACGGCTGAAATATCTTCTGCCCGAGCGCTTGCTTGGTCGCGCCGGCCAGCTTAAATTGCCCGCGCAACCCCGCAGTTTTAGCGGTGAGCGGCGTATTTGATTGATCGACTGTAGGAGAGAACGGGTGGACGAGCAAAAAGCCCTGAGGGTGATGCGCGAATTGGTCGATAGCGGCCAATTGACCGACCCGGACAGCGCCCGCGGCAAACTGCTGCAAGTGGCGGCTCACCTGTTCCGCAACAAAGGTTACGAACGCACCACCGTGCGCGATCTGGCCGGCGCCGTGGGGATTCAGTCAGGCAGTATTTTTCATCACTTCAAAAGCAAGGACGAGATCCTGCGGGCGGTGATGGAGGAAACCATTCGTTACAACACTGCGTTGATGCGTGCAGCCCTGGCAGAAGCCGGCAGTGTGCGCGAGCGGGTACTGGCGCTGATTCGTTGTGAATTGCAGTCGATCATGGGCGGCAGCGGCGAGGCCATGGCGGTGTTGGTGTATGAATGGCGCTCGCTGTCGGAAGACGGGCAGGCGCAGGTGCTGGCGCTGCGCGATATTTATGAAGAACTCTGGCTTCAGGTGCTGGGCGAGGCCAAGGAGGCCGGTTTTATTCGCGGGGATGTGTTCATCACCCGCCGTTTTCTGACCGGTGCGTTGTCCTGGACCACCACCTGGTATCGCCCCAGCGGCAGCATGAGCCTCGATCAATTGGCCGATGAGGCGTTGATTCTGGTGCTGGAAGAGAAGCAATAAGTTTATTCAGGTCGCAGGAAACTGGCTAAGTGGCCGAAACCGCCTAGCTTGAATGCATTGAAGTGTATTTTTTTGGGGAGTGGGTTGTTTTGATGTCTTCGCCAATTCGGACGGCTTCGCGGCTTTTGCTGGCGACGCTTGCAGCGTTATGCGTGGTTCCGTCCCAGGCCGCACAGCTGGTGCGGGTCGGTGCCGCACATTTCCCCCCCTATACCGTGCGCCCGGAATCCGGTGCCGACACCGGTTTGCTGCCGCAGCTGGTCGAGGCGCTCAATGCCTTGCAGAGCGACTATCAGTTTGAGTTGGTGCCCACTTCCATTCCCCGGCGTTTTGGTGACTTCAAGCAAGGCCGGGTGGACATGGCGATTTTCGAGAACCCGGACTGGGGCTGGAAGGACATCCCGCACACCACTGTCGACATGGGACTGGAAGACGCCGAGATTTTTGTCGCGCAACGCCAGCCCGATGGTCAGCCGGTTCGTCAGCAGAATTATTTTGCCGACCTCGCCGGCAAGCGTCTGGCGCTGTTCAGCGGCTATCACTACGAGTTCGCCAACTTCAATGCCGATCCAAAATTCCTCGCGCAAAACTACGAGGCAACGCTGACGTATTCCCATGACAGTAACCTGCTGATGGTGCTGCGCGGGCGTGCCGACGTTGCCCTGGTGACGCGCTCGTACCTCAGCGATTACCTGCTGCGCAACGAGAAAGTCGCCAATCAACTGCTGGTGTCCCAACGTATCGATCAGGTTTATCACCACTACGCCATCCTCAGTCCGGCCGCACCCATCAGTGGTGAGGCGTTCGGCAAGTTGCTGCAAGGGTTGCGGGACAATGGCCAGATGCTGAAGATTTTCGATCCCTACAAGATCGCCGTGGTGCCGGTGCCCAAGACCTGATCAATTCCCCTTTGTTTTGACACGCGGGCATAACTCCATTCGTCGCAGATCCGGTAGTTTGCGCTTTGAACTGTCAGATCTGACAGTAGACGCTCCAGTGTCCTTACGTTTAGATGACTTTCAGGTGCCGAACTCTTTTTGCGAGTTTGGCTTTCAACCAGAAAGGACTCCTGCCATGTCAAACCCCTCGTTGGTTTCTCTCTCCTGCGTTCCCTCTCCTGTGGTGGCGCAAGCTGTCGATAATGTTCTCATTCTGAAAAAGACTGATGATCCGACCGGTATCACGGTCGAGGTGGCGCGTTGGCCGTTCATGGTGGTCAATCAAAAGGCGACGTTGCATGTTTGCGGTCAACAGGCCGACGGCTCGCCAGTGATGCTGCGGGTGGCCGACGCTGAGCCCGTCACGCAACAAGAGTTCGTGGAGGGCTGGCGTCGGAATATTGCCTGGGCGTCTTTGCAAAATCTGAAAGACGGGAGCCCTCTCGTGTTTGTTTTTCAAGCGGCGCTGGATGGCAGAAACTGTGCTTGCTCGGTGCTGTTCCCGACATTGTGTCTTGAGGTTCAGGCACCTTTTGAGGATACGACGACCTTCTCGGCAGATGACGGTACCGATGACTGGAATGGCTGGATGAGGGGCGACGCTGCGACTGATCGACGGGATCTCACCATCACCAAAGATGGGGATATCTACGTATTATTCAACTACACCTCCACCAACAACTCTGCCGGCACGGTGTTGAAAAAGACGTTTCAGGGGCTGAAGGAGGGGCGATCCTATGAGTTCGGGTTGACCGTGCGCAGGTGGAATACCAGCGCTGCAGTTCCAGTGCTGTCACTCGACAGCGGATCGCAAGTCATTGCCCCCGCGACGGAAATCCCGACAATGGCCTGGGTGCAGCTCAAAGGCACTTTTACCGCGAGCTCGTCGCAGACGGAGTTGCAGATCGTTAACCATGTCCCCACCGGAGGCGGGAATGACTTTGCCTTCCGCGAAGTCTGGGTCAGATCGATCTAGCGCCTGCGCAACGTCAATGGCCTGGAACTGACCCGAGCGATGCATGCCACCGCGGACGCTCATTAAGGTTCGCGGTGTTTTTCGTTAAATTTCCATGTCTGGCCCACGTCCCCTCAGTTAATTGTCGACGATTAACGTGAGCCCCACCCATGTCCACTCTGAATGACCTGACTGCCCTGGCCTTGCCGACAGGAAGCTGTCTTGTAGCTGATGAAACCGAAAGCCGCCTGTGTCTCAGCCTTGAAGGGCAGCCGCTGATTCAGTTGCGCCTGACTCGCGAGCCCGAGTTGCATGTGCAAGTAGAAGAGCGCTTCGACCACGCCGACAATAGGGCCGTCTGGGCGGTCTGTTATTGGCTGTTTGCCCGTGACCCGGTCTGCCAGCGCCTGACCTGGCATCTCGATGAAGCCCCCACCGAAGCATTGCTCAGCGGGTTGCTGAGCCCTACCGAAATCGTCGGCCAGTATCGTTGCGAACGCACGCTGTTCTGGCAGTTGCCGCAGCCTTGGCTGGGCGTGTCACAGACATCGAGTTATCCGCAGCAAATGGTCATCAGTGGCGGCAAGCGTCATCCGCTGCGCCCGGTGAAACCGCGTAGTGAAGTCTATCGGCGTTTTGATGCGCGCCTCGGTGCCTGGATTTCCCTGCGCACGGTGGACATCGAACTGGACCTGGCACGTTTCAATCGTTGGCAGAACAGCCCGCGTGTGGCGAGTTTCTGGCAGGAGGAGGGCAGCCTCGAGCAGCATCACGAGTACCTGAGCAAGCTTGAAGCCGATCCCCATACCCTGACGCTGATCGGGTGTTTCGATGATCAGCCGTTCGCCTACTTTGAAGCGTATTGGGCCAAGGAAGATCGCATCGCGCCGTTCTATGACGCCGGTGATTACGACCGCGGTATTCACATGCTGGTGGGTGAAGAAAATCACCGAGGCCCGCATAAGGTGGCGAGCTGGTTATCGGCGTTGACGCACTACCTGTTTCTCGACGATCCACGCACTCAGCGAGTGGTTGCCGAGCCTCGCGCCGACAACGTGAAGATGATCGGGCATATGCAGAGCCAGGGTTTCCACTGCGAGAAAGCGTTCGACTTCCCACACAAGCGTGCGGCGCTGATGGTGCTGGGGCGTGAGCGGTTTTTTGATCGGTGTGTGTTGGTTTGAGATGTAAGTCTCAAGGTCTGCACCGACCTTGAGTCAGTCTTCGCGAGCAAGCCCGCTCCCACATTTGATCTCCAGTGTCCACAAAGAGTGTGTTCACAAAAGATCCAATGTGGGAGCGGGCTTGCTCGCGAAGGGGGCGACGCAAATTTCAGATCTTAGCGGCGGGCAAAGGTATCCACACGACTGCCCGACACCTTGCGGCAGTGCACCAGCGCATCGCGAATCATGAAGTTCACCAGGGTCGGCGAGACGCCAAGCTCCTTGGCGATGTCCTTTTGCGGCACGCCGTGCAGGCGGTACATCTCGAAGGCGTAGCGGGTGCGGCTGGGCAGCTCGGTCAGCGCGTCGGCGATGTGTTCCAGGGTCGAGAAGTTGATGTGCGAGGTTTCCGGCGAAGCACCTTGAATCACCACGTTCAGGCCTTCCTCTTCAGGGCCCGAATACTTCTGCTCCAGCGCCTGTTTGCGGTAGTGATCGATCGCCAGGTTGCGCACGATCTGGAACAGGTAGCTGAGCTGAGCCTTGAACGAGGACGTGATCTGCGGCGCTGATTGCAGCCGGAAAAACGCATCCTGCACTACGTCTTCAGCACGCGACCGGCAGCCGGTAATGCGGGCTGCAATCTTGACCAGAATCAGTCGATTGTCGACGAATGCCTGAAGTAGCGGTGAATCGCACCTGCTTGTGGACACTTGTTCCGTCATGGAAATCACCTTGCTGCCAATAGGTTAGCGGGACGGCAAGCGGGGGCTTAGCCGTCCAACACATCGAGCGACAAATTATTCTTAATGATAATGATTGTCAAATGAGAAATAGAACTAATGCGCCGCGAAGGTGCAGAGTGAGAACTGCGACACGCTGACGCACTGCAGCCCCATTGGCGATCAGGCTTACCGACTAATTATTTCAAGAGGTCAACCGTTCTCATTGGTGAATGGTTCCGGGTAGCGGCTGCGGCCAAAACAGCATTCCCAAGCCTTGCGCGGTCGGCGAAGACCGCGTCCTGCACGCCCTCGAAGGGGCGTGACGTCAGAAAACCGATTCCACTTGCAAGCCGAATTCAGGCAGGAAACCTCATGACCGACGCGTTCGAACTCCCCAGCACACTGGTCCAAGCCCTTCAGCGCCGAGCGGCCCTGACGCCGGATCGGGTGGCCTTGCGTTTTCTCGCCGAAACCCAGGATCAGGCTGTGGTGCTCAGTTATCGCGAGCTGGATCAGCGGGCGCGGATCATTGCTGGCGCGTTGCAGGGCGAGGCTGCGTTTGGCGATCGCGCGGTGCTGCTGTTTCCCAGCGGTCCGGATTACGTCGCGGCGTTCTTCGGCTGCCTGTACGCCGGTGTGATTGCGGTGCCGGCCTATCCGCCGGAGTCGACTCGTCGTCATCATCAAGAGCGTTTGCTGTCGATCATCAGCGATGCCGAACCGCGTTTGCTGCTGACCAGCGCCGCTCTGCGCGATGCGTTGCAGCAAATTGAGGGCGCGCCGCCGTTGCTGTGTGTCGACACCCTCGACAGCGCCCTGGCCGAACGTTGGGTGGCGCCGGTCCTTACAGACGACCACATCGCGTTCCTGCAATACACCTCCGGCTCCACCGCGTTGCCGAAAGGGGTGCAAGTCAGCCACGGCAACCTGGTGGCCAATGAATTGCTGATTCGCCACGGCTTCGGCATCGATCTGAATCCTGACGACGTGATCGTCAGCTGGTTGCCGCTGTACCACGACATGGGCCTGATTGGTGGTCTGTTGCAGCCGATTTTCAGCGGCGTGCCGTGCGTGTTGATGTCGCCGGCGTATTTCCTCGGCCGGCCGTTGCGCTGGCTGGAAGCAATCAGCGAGTACGGCGGGACCATCAGCGGCGGGCCGGATTTTGCCTTTCGACTGTGCAGCGAGCGGGTCAGTGAATCGGCCTTGGAACGCCTCGACCTGAGTGGCTGGCGCGTGGCGTATTCCGGTTCCGAACCGATTCGCCTCGATACGCTGGAACGCTTCGCCGAGAAGTTCGCGGCCTGCGGTTTCACCCAAGACAGTTTCATGGCGTCCTACGGGTTGGCCGAAGCGACGCTGTTCGTGGCCGGCAGCCCTCGCGGTCAGGGCATTGGCAACCTGCGCGTGGACGATCAAGCCCTGGCACAAAACCGTGCCGAGCGGGGTGATGGCAGCCCGATCATGAGTTGCGGCATCAGTCAGCCGGATCACGCGGTGCTGATTGTCGATCCAGCAGCCCTCACCGAGTTGGCTGACGACGCGGTTGGCGAAGTCTGGGCCGCCGGACCAAGTATCGCCCACGGTTACTGGCGCAATCCGGAGGCCAGCGCCAAAACCTTCGTTCAACACGCTGGCCGTACCTGGCTGCGCACCGGTGACCTGGGCTTTATGCGCGGCGGTGAACTGTTCATCACCGGGCGCCTGAAGGACATGTTGATCGTTCGCGGTCACAACCTTTATCCACAGGACATCGAGCAAACCATCGAGCGCGAAGTGGAGGTGGTGCGCAAAGGTCGTGTCGCCGCTTTCGCCGTCAACATCGAGGGGCAGGAAGGCATCGGCATTGCGGCGGAAATCAGCCGCAGCGTGCAGAAAATCCTCCCGCCCGACGCGCTGATCAAAGCCATCCGCCAAGCCGTGGCCGAGGCGTATCAGGAAGCGCCAAGCGTGGTGGTACTGCTCAATCCGGGCGCGTTGCCCAAGACCTCCAGCGGCAAACTGCAACGCTCGGCATGCCGCAATCGTCTGGCGGACGGCAGCCTCGACAGCTATGCATTGTTCCCGTCGGCAGACATCGAAAGTAAATACGCGACTGAATCAGGTTCCGAACTGCAAACCCTGATCGGCCAGATCTGGTGCGAGCAGCTGAGCGTCAAACAGGTTAGCGCCGACGATCACTTCTTCCTGCTGGGCGGCAACTCCATTGCCGCCACTCAGGTGGTTGCGCGTCTGCGCGAAGCACTCGGTCTGGAGCTGAACCTGCGCCTGCTGTTTGAAGCGCCGACCCTCGGCGCGTTTGCCGCCGAAGTCGCTCAGCAGCAACAGGACGGGGGACTCGCCCAAGGCGCGATCACCCCGTTGTCGCGCACCGAAGCCATGCCGCAATCGCTTGCGCAAAACCGTCTGTGGATCACCTGGCAACTCGACTCGCAGAGCAGCGCCTACAACATTCCCGGCGCCTTGCGCCTGCGCGGCGAGCTGGATGAAGACGCCTTGCGCACCAGTTTCCAACAGCTGATCAAGCGACACGAATCCCTGCGTACGCGGTTCTTCGAACGTGATGGTGTGGCGCTGCAACAGGTCGATGCAGCGAGCGAATTCAACCTGCAACTCATCGATATCAGCGACCTGCCGGTTGCCGAGTGTGAAGCTCGCGCACAGCAGATCCGTGAAGACGAAGCCCGCACGCAATTCGATCTGCAGCAAGGCCCGCTGCTGTGGGTGACTCTGGTGCGTCTCGATGATGAGGACCATCAACTGTTGGTGACGATGCATCACATCATCGCCGACGGTTGGTCGCTGAACGTGCTGATCGACGAGTTCTCGCGCCTGTACGCCGCTGCGTCCCAAGGACAACAAGCGACGCTCGCGGCATTGCCCACGCAATACGCCGACTACGGCAGCTGGCAGCGTCAATGGCTGGCGCAGGGGGAGGGCGAGCGTCAGCTGGCTTACTGGAAAGCGCAATTGGGCGATGAGCATCCAACCCTGAGCCTGGCCACCGACCATCCGCGTTCGGCGCACCACATTCACACGGCTGCCCGCCATTCTGTGAAGCTGGGCGCGACCCTGAGCGATGCCATTCGCCAGACCGCCCAGGCCCATGAATCCACCTCGTTCATGCTGTTGCTCGCCGCGTTCCAGAGCCTGCTGCACCGCTACAGCGGCCAACGCGACATCCGCATCGGCGTGCCGAACGCCAACCGTCCGCGCCTGGAAACCCAAGGGTTGATCGGCTTCTTCATCAACACCCAGGTGCTGCGCGCCGAACTGGATTCGCAGCTGCCATTCGTCGAGCTGCTGGCGCAAACCCGCCGGGCAGCGTTGGACGCACAAGCGCATCAGGATCTGCCGTTCGAACAGTTGCTCGAAGCCTTCCCGCAAGCCCGCGAACAAGGTTTGTTCCAGGTCATGTTCAACCACCAGCAACGAGATTTGAGCGCATTGCGTCGCCTGCCAGGGCTGCTGGCTGAAGAGCTGCCGTGGCACAGCCGCGAAGCCAAGTTCGACCTGCAACTGCACAGCGAGGAAGACCGAAATGGTCGCCTGAGCCTGTCTTTCGACTACGCCAGCGACCTGTTCGACGCGACGACTATCGAGCGTCTGGCCGAGCACTTCACCAACCTGCTGCGAGCCATTTGCGAACAACCGAAAACCGCCATCGGCGACCTTCCACTGCTGACCCCGAGTGAGCACGATCAGCAAGTATTGTGGAGCGCCGCACCGTGTACGCCGGCCGGCGTTTGGCTGCCCGAATTGCTCAACGAACAGGCTCGCCTGACCCCGGAACGCACCGCGTTGATGTGGGACGGTGGCGCCATGAACTTCGCCGAACTGCACACCCAATCCAACCGCCTGGCCCATTACCTGCGCGACAAAGGCGTCGGCCCGGACGTCTGCGTGGCCATCGCCGCCGAGCGTTCACCGCAGTTACTGATCGGTCTGTTGGCGATCATCAAGGCCGGTGGCGCCTACGTGCCGCTGGACCCGGATTACCCGGCCGAACGCCTGGCCTACATGCTCAGCGACAGCGGCGTCGAATTGCTGCTGACCCAGACTCAATTGCTTGACCGCTTGCCGGCCACCGATGGCGTCAGCGTGATCGCCATGGACGCCTTGCATCTGGAGAGCTGGCCGAGCCACGCACCGGGCCTGTACTTGCACGGCGACAACCTGGCGTACGTAATTTACACCTCCGGTTCCAGCGGCCAGCCGAAGGGCGTCGGCAACACCCACGCAGCCCTCGCCGAACGCCTGCAATGGATGCAGAACACCTATCGTTTGAACGACACCGACGTGCTGATGCAAAAGGCGCCGATCAGTTTCGACGTGTCGGTGTGGGAGTGCTTCTGGCCGCTGATCAGCGGTGCACGTTTGCTGATTGCCGGCCCCGGCGAACACCGCGATCCGCACCGCATCGCGCAACTGGTTCAGCAATTCGGCGTGACCACGCTGCACTTTGTGCCGCCGCTGCTTTCGTTGTTCATCGAGGAACCGCTCACCGCTGAATGCACCAGCCTGCGCCGCGTATTCTCCGGTGGCGAAGCCTTGCCCGCCGAATTGCGCAACCGCGTGCTGGAACAACTGCCAGCCGTGCAATTGCACAACCGCTACGGCCCGACCGAAACCGCGATCAACGTCACTCATTGGCACTGCACAACGGCCGATGGCGAACGCTCGCCGATTGGTCGTCCGCTGGGCAATGTGCTGTGCCGCGTGCTCGACGAGGCACTCAATCCCGTTCCGGCCGGTGTGCCGGGTGAACTGTGCATCAGCGGTATCGGTTTGGCCCGTGGCTATTTGGGGCGTCCGGGTCTGACTGCAGAACGTTTTGTCGTCGATCCATTGGGCGAGCAGGGCGCGCGTCTGTACCGCACCGGTGACCGTGCACGCTGGACCGCTGACGGTGTGATCGAATACCTCGGCCGTCTCGATCAGCAGGTCAAGCTGCGTGGCTTCCGCGTTGAACCGGAAGAAATCGAAGCACGATTGCTGGCTCAGGACGGTGTCGCTCAAGCCGTGGTGTTGGTGCGAGAGACGGCGGCCGGTGGACAGTTGATCGGTTACTACACCGCAACCGATTCCGCAGAAGATATTGATGCTCAAACCGCACGCCTGAAAGCTGCGCTGGTCGCCGAGTTGCCGGAGTACATGGTCCCGGCGCAACTCATGCGTCTGGACGAAATGCCCCTGAGCCCAAGCGGCAAACTCGATCGTCGTGTCTTGCCGGAACCGCAATGGCAAGTGCGCGAACACGTCGAACCGGTTACCGCGCTGGAACAACAAATCGCCGGCATCTGGCGTGAGGTATTGGGCCTCGCGAAAATCGGTCTGCGCGACGATTTCTTCGCACTCGGCGGCCATTCCTTGCTGGCCACGCAAATCATTTCCCGCACCCGTCAGGCCTGCGACGTCGAGTTGCCGCTGCGAGCACTGTTCGAAAACAGTGAGTTGGGCACCTTTGTCGAACAGGTTCAACTGATCCAGGCCAGCGGCAAAACCAACCAGCAACCGCCGATCGAGAAAGTCGATCGCAGCCAACCGGTGCCGTTGTCCTATTCCCAGCAGCGCATGTGGTTCCTCTGGCAGATGGAACCGGACAGCCCGGCCTACAACGTTGGCGGCATGGCGCGGCTGCGCGGGGTGCTCGATGTCGGGCGCTTCGAAGCCGCGTTGCAAGCACTGATCATGCGTCATGAAACCCTGCGCACCACGTTCCCGAGCATCGATGGCGTGGCCCGTCAGCAGGTTCACCCGCAAACCGGGATGCACATGGACTGGAAGGACTTCTCCGCGCTGGATGCCGATGGCCGCGAGTGGGCGGTGCAGCAACTGGCCGACGACGAAGCCCATACATCGTTCGATCTGGAAACCGGACCGCTGCTGCGCGCCTGTATGGTCAAGACCGCCGAGCAGGAGCACTACCTGGTGCTGACCTTGCACCACATCGTCACCGAAGGCTGGGCGATGGATATTTTCGCCCGGGAACTGAGCGCGCTCTACGAGGCCTTCGTCGATGACCGCGAATCGCCGCTGCAACCGCTTCCGGTGCACTACCTGGATTACAGCGTCTGGCAGCGCCAGTGGCTGGAGTCCGGCGAACGTCAGCGCCAACTCGATTACTGGACCGCGCAACTGGGCCGCGAACATCCGCTGCTGGAATTGCCGGGCGACCGTCCGCGTCCACCGGTGCAAAGCCATCAGGGCGAACTGTTCCGTTTCGACCTGAGCGATGATCTTGCCGCGCGGGTGCGCGCCTTCAATGCACAAAACGGTCTGACCCTGTTCATGACCATGACCGCCGCGTTGGCGGTGCTGCTTTACCGCTACAGCGGTCAGACCGACCTGCGCATCGGCGCGCCGGTGGCCAACCGGATTCGTCCGGAAAGCGAAGGGCTGATCGGTGCGTTCCTCAACACTCAGGTGCTGCGTTGCCAGCTTGACGGGCAGATGTCCGTGGGTGAGTTGTTCGAGCAGGTTCGCCATACCGTGATCGAAGGCCAGTCCCATCAGGACTTGCCGTTCGATCACTTGGTGGAAGCCTTGCAGCCACCGCGCAGCACCGCTTACAACCCGTTGTTCCAGGTGATGTGCAACGTGCAGCGCTGGGAATTCCAGCAGAGCCGCACACTCGCGGGCATGACCGTCGAATACCTGGCCAACGATGCGCGTGCGACCAAGTTCGACCTCAACCTGGAAGTCACCGACCTCGACCATCGCCTGGGTTGCTGCCTGACCTACAGCACCGATCTGTTCGATGAACCACGCATTGCGCGGATGGCCGGGCATTGGCGCAACCTGCTGGAAGCGCTGTTGGCCGATCCGCAACAGCGCCTCAGTGAACTGCCGCTGCTGGAAGCCACCGAACAGCAACACCTGCTCGACAGCCTCGGCGTCGAGCCGGGCGAACATCGCCTCGACCAGTGCATTCATCACCTGTTCAGCGAGCAGGCGCTGGCGCGCAAAGATGCGCCGGCACTGACCTTCGCCGGGCAAACCCTGAGCTACACCGAACTCGACAGCCGCGCCAATCGCCTGGCCTGGATGCTCCGCGAGCGTGGCGTCGGGCCGCAGGTTCGGGTCGGTCTGGCACTTGAGCGGTCACTTGAAATGGTCGTCGGCCTGCTGGCGATCCTCAAGGCGGGCGGCGCCTACGTGCCGCTGGACCCGGAATACCCGCTGGACCGTTTGCACTACATGATCGAAGACAGCGGCATCGGTTTGCTGCTCAGCGATGCGGCGATGTTCGAAGCGCTTGGCGAGCTACCGCCAACCATGGCTCGCTGGTGCCTGGAGGAGGACACAGCAGAACTGGCCAACTACCCGGCCACCGAGCTGCCGTTTATCAGCCTGCCGCAGCATCAGGCGTACCTGATTTACACCTCGGGATCTACCGGCAAACCGAAAGGCGTGGTGGTGTCCCACGGTGAAATCGCCATGCATTGCCAAGCGGTCATTGAACGTTTTGGCATGCGCCCGCACGACTGCGAACTGCACTTCTATTCCATCAACTTCGACGCCGCGACCGAGCGTTTGCTGGTGCCGCTGTTGAGTGGTGCTCAAGTCGTTTTGCGCGCTCAAGGCCAGTGGGACGCGGAAGAAATCTGCGGGCTGATTCGCCGTCACAACATCAACATTCTCGGCTTCACCCCGAGCTACGGCAGCCAATTGGCGCAGTGGCTGGCGACGCAGGGCGAAATCCTGCCGGTGCGCATGTGCATCACCGGCGGTGAAGCGCTGACTGGCGAGCACCTGGCGCGGATTCGCGCGGCGTTCAAGCCGAGCCTGTTTTTCAACGCCTACGGCCCGACCGAAACCGTGGTCATGCCGCTGGCCAGTCTGGCGCCCGAGCAATTGGAAGAAGGCCTCGGCAGCGTGCCGATCGGCAGTGTGATCGGCGCTCGCGTGGCCTACATCCTCGACGCTGATCTGGCGCTGGTGCCGCAAGGCGCGACGGGCGAGTTGTACGTCGGCGGCGCTGGTCTGGCACAGGGTTATCACCAGCGTCCGGGCATGACGGCCGAACGTTTTGTGGCTGATCCGTTCGCCGCCAATGGCGGGCGTCTGTACCGCACCGGCGATCTGGTGCGCCAGCGCGCCGACGGTCTGGTGGAATACCTCGGACGTATTGACCATCAAGTGAAGATTCGTGGTTTCCGCATCGAGTTGGGCGAAATCGAAACCCGTCTGCTGGAACATGAATCGATCCGTGAAGCCGTGGTGCTGGCGCTGGATGCCCCGAGCGGCAAACAACTGGTCGGCTATCTGGTGACTGAAGTCGCCGAGCAAGATGAAGCGCAACAACACACACTGCGTGAGGCGTTGAAGGCGCACCTCAAATCCCAGTTGCCGGATTACATGGTGCCGACGCACCTGATCCTGCTCGCAAGCATGCCGCTGACCGCCAACGGCAAACTCGACCGCCGCGCATTGCCGGCACCGGACCCGGAGCTGAACCGTCAGCAGTACGTGGCACCGAGCAACGAGCTTGAACAGACGTTGGCTAGCATCTGGTGCGAAGTGCTGAACGTCCTGCAGGTCGGCCTCAACGACAACTTCTTCGAACTGGGCGGCGATTCGATTTTGTCGATCCAGGTGGTCAGCCGTGCGCGGCAGCAGGGCATTCACTTCAGCCCTCGTGACCTGTTCCAGCACCAGACCGTGCAGACCCTGGCCGCCGTGGCGACCCGCACCGAGCAGGTCACGGCCGAGCAAGGTTTGCTGACCGGCGAATCGCGTCTGACGCCGATCCAGCACTGGTTCTTCGACACCGACATCCCCCAGCGCCAACACTGGAACCAGGCATTGCTGCTGGAACCGACCGAGGCGCTAGAGCCCCATGGTCTGGAGCAAGCGCTGCTGGCAGTGATCGAACAGCATGACGCCTTGCGTTTGCGTTTCTCTGAAATAGCAGGTCAATGGCAGGCCGAGCACCAGGTGGTTTCCGACGCGCCGGTGCTGTGGCAAGTGCGTGTTTCGACCATGGACAAATGCGCGGCATTGTTCGCCGATGCCCAGCGCAGCCTCGACCTTGAGGAAGGGCCGCTGATGCGCGCGCTGCTGGTCGACGGTCCCGAGGGGCAACAGCGGCTGTTTATCGCCATTCACCACTTGGTCGTGGATGGGGTTTCGTGGCGGGTGTTGCTGGACGATTTGCAAACGGTGTATCGCCAACTGGACGCGGGGCAGTCGGCAAAACTGCCGGCGAAAACCAGTGCCTTCAAGGACTGGGCGGCACGTTTGCAAGCGTATGCCGGTAGCGAATCCCTGCGTGAAGAATTGAGCTGGTGGCAGTCGCAACTGGCCGGTCAAAGCGCCGAATTACCGTGTGATCGCCCCGAGGGTGGCCGGCAGAATGGTCATGCGCAAACCGTCAGCGTGCGCCTCGACAGCGAGCGCACCCGCCAATTGTTGCAGCAAGCGCCGAGTGCCTATCGCACCCAGGTCAACGACTTGCTGCTGACCGCTTTGGCCCGCGTGCTGTGCCGCTGGAGCGGTCACGAATCGGCGCTGATTCAACTCGAAGGTCACGGCCGCGAAACGCTGTTTGACGAGATCGACCTGACCCGCACCGTCGGCTGGTTCACCAGCGCTTACCCGCTGCGCTTGACGCCGAAAAACGGGCAGGGCGCCTCGATCAAGGCGATCAAGGAACAACTGCGCGCGGTCCCGCACAAAGGTCTGGGTTATGGCGTGCTGCGTTATCTCGCCGATGACTCGAGCCGGCAGACCATGGCGGCCTTGCCGGTGGCGCCGATCACCTTCAACTACCTCGGGCAGTTCGACCAGAGCTTTGGCGCGGACGCCTTGTTCCGTCCTCTCGATGAAGCGGTCGGTGCGGCCCATGATCCGTGCGCGCCGCTGCCCAATAAGCTGAGCGTCGACAGCCAGGTCTATGGCGGTGAGCTGGTGTTGCGTTGGACTTTCAGCGCCGAACGCCACGACCCGCAGAGCATCACTGAACTGGCGGATGCTTACCTCGGCGAATTGCAGAGCCTGATCGAGCATTGCCTGCGCGACGATGTGGGAGGCCTGACGCCGTCGGACTTCCCGTTGGCGAAACTGACCCAGCCACAACTCGACGCGTTGCCCATTCCTGCCGCCGCTATCGAAGACGTCTACCCGCTAACGCCGATGCAGGAAGGCATGCTGCTGCACACCTTGCTGGAACCGGGCACCGGCCTCTACTACATGCAGGATCGCTACCGCATCAACAGCGAGCTCGACCCGCAGCGTTTCGCCCAGGCCTGGCAAGCGGTGATCGCCCGCCACGAAGCCCTGCGCGCATCGTTCTGCTGGAACGTCGGCGAAGACATGCTGCAAGTTATCCACAAACCGGGCAGCACGCCGATCGAGTATCTGGACTGGAGCGCAATCGCGGAAGCCGAGCAGGAGCCGAAACTGCAAGCACTACTGAAAAGCGAGCGCGAGGCCGGGTTCGATCTGCTCAATCAGGCACCGTTCCATCTGCGCCTGATCAAGGTCGGCGCGGTGCGCTACTGGTTCATGATGAGCAACCACCACATCCTCATCGATGCCTGGTGCCGTTCGCTGCTGATGAACGATTTCTTCGAGATCTACACCGCACTGGGCGAAGGTCGGGACGCGCAGCTTGGGCTTGTGTCGCGTTATCGCGACTACATCGGCTGGCTGCAACGCCAGAGCCTGGCCGAGGCGCGGCAGTGGTGGAAAACCAACCTGCAAGGCTTCGAGCGGACCACGCCGATCCCGAGCGACCGGCCGTTCCTGCGTGAACATGCCGGCGAAAGCGGCGGCATGATCGTCGGCGACCGCTACACAAGGCTCGATGCTCGTGACGGTGCGCAACTGCGCGAACTGGCTCAGGCGCATCAGCTGACCATCAACACCTTCGCTCAAGCGGCGTGGGCGTTGGTGCTGCGCCGTTTGAGCGGTGATCGCGACGTGTTGTTTGGTGTCACGGTGGCCGGACGTCCGGTGGACATGCCGGAGATGCAACGCACGGTCGGGCTGTTCATCAACAGCATCGCGCTGCGGGTGAAAATGCCGGAAGACCATCAGCGTTGCAGCGTTCGTCAATGGTTGAGCGGCTTGCTCGACAGCAACATGCAACTGCGCGAGTACGAATACCTGCCGCTGGTGAGCATCCAGGAAAACAGCGAGCTGCCCAAGGGCCAGCCGTTGTTCGACAGCCTGTTCGTGTTCGAAAACGCCCCGGTGGAAGTCTCGGTGCTGGACCGTGCGCAAAGCCTCAACGCGACCTCGGATTCGGGCCGCACCCACACCAACTTCCCGCTGACGGCGGTCTGCTATCCGGGCGAGGACCTGGGTTTGCACCTGTCTTACGACCAGCGTTATTTCGATGAGTCGACCGTCGAGCGCATGCTCGGCGAGTTCAAACGGTTGCTGCTGGCACTGGTCGAAGGTTTCCACGGCGACATGGCCGATCTGCCGTTGCTGGGTGCCGAGGAACAGGACTTCCTGATCCACGGCTGCAACCAGAGCGAACACGATTACCCGCTGGAGCAGAGCTATGTCTCATTGTTTGAAGCGCAGGTTGCCGAGCATCCACAGCGCATTGCTGCCAGTTGCCTGGATCAGCAGCACAGCTACCTTGAGCTGAATGAGCGCAGTAACCGTCTCGGTCACGCCTTGATCGCCGCTGGCGTGAGGCTGGATCAACCGGTGGCGTTGCTGGCTGAACGCAACCTCGATCTGCTGGGCATGATCATCGGCAGCTTCAAGGCTGGCGCAGGTTATTTGCCGCTGGATCCGGGGCTGCCGAGTCAGCGTCTGAGCCGGATCATTGACCTGAGCCGCACGCCGTTGCTGGTTTGTTCTCAGGCCTGCCGCGAGCAAGCGTTGGCGCTGCTGGATGAGTTCGGTTGCGCCAACCGGCCCACGTTGTTGGTCTGGGAAGAGGTACAGGCGAGCGATGTTTCGGTTGCCAACCCGGGCATCTACAGCGGCCCGGACAACCTCGCCTACGTGATCTACACCTCGGGCTCGACCGGCCTGCCGAAAGGCGTGATGGTCGAGCAGCGCGGCATGCTCAACAACCAGTTGAGCAAGGTGCCGTACCTGAATTTGAGCGATGCCGATGTGATCGCTCAGACCGCCTCGCAAAGTTTCGACATTTCGGTCTGGCAGTTCCTCGCCGCACCGCTGTTCGGCGCTCGGGTGGACATCGTGCCGAACACCATCGCCCATGATCCGCAAGGGTTGCTGGCGCATGTGGCGGCCCAGGGCATCACCGTGCTGGAAAGCGTGCCGTCGCTGATTCAGGGCATGCTCGCCCAGGAACGCATGAGCCTCGACGGTCTGCGCTGGATGCTGCCAACCGGTGAGGCAATGCCGCCGGAGCTGGCGCATCAGTGGCTGCAGCGCTACCCGGAGATTGGGCTGGTGAATGCATACGGTCCGGCGGAATGCTCGGACGACGTGGCGTTCTTTCGCGTCGACATGGCGTCGACGCGCGGCAGCTACCTGCCGATTGGTACGCCGACCGACAACAACCGTTTGTACTTGCTTGATGGTGCCTTGGAACTGGTGCCGTTGGGTGTGGTGGGCGAGTTGTGCGTCGCGGGTACCGGTGTCGGCCGTGGCTACGTCAGTGATCCTTTGCGCACGGCTCAAGTGTTTGTGCCTGACCCGTTTGGTGCGCCGGGTGATCGTCTGTATCGCACCGGCGACCTGGCCCGTCGGCGCAGTGATGGCGTGCTGGAATACGTCGGGCGGATCGACCATCAAGTGAAGATCCGCGGCTACCGCATCGAATTGGGTGAAATCGAGGCGCGTCTGCACGAGCAACCGCAAGTGCGCGAAGCGGCGGTCGGTGTACAGGAAGGGGTCAACGGCAAACATCTGGTCGGCTATTTGGTAGCGGCTGATTCTTTGATCAATCCAACGGAGCGACTGGAACGCATCAAGCAACGCCTGCGTGCCGAACTGCCGGAATACATGGTGCCGTTGCACTGGCTATGGCTGGATCGCATGCCGCTCAACGCCAACGGCAAACTTGATCGCAAGGCTTTGCCGGCGCTGGAGATCGGCCAGTTGCAGAGCCAGGGCTACCAGGCGCCGCGCAATGAACTGGAGCAGACGCTGGCGGATATCTGGGCCGAGGTGCTGAAGGTCGAGAAGGTGGGTATTCGCGACAACTTCTTCGAGCTGGGCGGGCATTCATTGCTGGCAACGCAGATCGCTTCGCGGGTGCAGAAAGCCCTGCAACGGGATGTGCCGCTGAGGGCGATGTTTGAATGCAGCACGGTGGCGGAGTTGGCTGGGTACATCGACGGATTGGCGGCGAGCGACATCACTGAGGAGAAGGTGGATCGCCTTAACGATTTGATGGCGGAGTTGGAGGGGCTTTGATTCTCTAGCGATTGTGAATGCCCTTTCGCGAGCAAGCCCGCTCCCACATTTGATCTGTGTACGCAGGACTAATGTGGGAGCGGGCTTGCTCGCGAAAGGGCCGGTACAGACACTGCAAAGTTGACTGTGGATCGTCAGCGGCACAGTCTGCCTGTGCCATTTTGGAGAGGAGACAACCGATGCCCTTCGCAACAATAGACGGACAAGCGCTTCACTACATTGATCAAGGCACAGGCCCTGCCGTTCTGCTGGCCGGCAGCTACCTGTGGGACCAGGCCATGTGGGCGCCGCAGATTGCCGCTCTGTCGCAGCAGTATCGGGTGATCGCTCTGGACCTGTGGGGCCATGGTGAATCCGGGCCGCTACCCCAAGGCACACAGTCGCTGGATGACATTGCGCGCCAGGCCCTGACCCTGCTCGATCATCTGGACATCGACCGTGTCACGCTGGTCGGTCTCTCGGTCGGTGGCATGTGGGGCGTACGTCTGGCGCTGTCGGAGCCGCAGCGGATCAACGGTCTGGTGCTGATGGACACCTACGTCGGCGTCGAGCCGGAACCGACTCGCCAATACTATTTCTCGCTGTTCAAACAGATCGAAGACACCGGCGTGATCGCGCCGCAGCTGCTCGACATCGTCGTGCCGATCTTCTTCCGTCCGGGCATCGATCCGCAGTCGGCGCTGTATCAGGACTTCCGCGCCAAACTGGCCGCACTACCGCCGGAGCGTCTGCGCGAGAGCATCGTGCCGATGGGGCGGATTACGTTTGGGCGGGATGATCTGTTGCCGCGTCTGGGCGAGTTGAATCCTGACACCACGCTGCTGATGTGTGGCGATCAGGACAAGCCGCGGCCGCCGTCGGAGACAAGGGAAATGGCCGAGCTGATCGGTTGCCCGTATCTGCTGGTGCCGGAGGCGGGGCATATCTCCAATCTGGAGAATCCGCAGTTTGTCACCGACGCACTGCTGAAGTTTCTAAGTGAGAGAGCCCGCAAAACCGCGTAATCGTTCTTCGCGAGCAAGCCCGCTCCCACATTTGACCTGTGTTCGCAGGACTAATGTGGGAGCGGGCTTGCTCGCGAAGACGCCAGTGAACCCACCAACGCCCTATCAGAAAGAACTACTTCGGTCCGAGAATTTGCACCAACTTGTCCGGCGAAGGCGCGCCTTGCTGTTGTTGCAGCTCGCCCTTGTCGTCCATGTAGAAAATCGCCGGGGTGGCCTGCAGCTCCAGGTCTTCCATCAACTGCATGTTGGCCGCCAGCTTCGCCTGAATCGCCGGGGGCACGTTTTTCAGGGCTTTTAGCGAGCTGTTCTTGCCTGACTTCTCATGGTCTTCCAGGGCTTTCTGCGGATCCTTGGCGGCCAGCAGCGCAGCCGATTTCCCCGGACTGTCTTCGCGAATGATGCCGACCATGATGTGCCGCAGCTGCACCTTGCCCGACTTGACCCATGGCCGCGCCTGCTCCCAGAACATGTTGCAGTAAGGGCAATTCGGATCGCTGAACAGGTACACGACCCGCGGCGCATCTTTCTTCCCGTCGCCGATCCAGTTGCTGGTTTCCAGCTTGCCCCAGACTTCCTTGGCCATCGGCGCGTAAACCAGCTTCTGCAGCGGCGCGCTGCTCAGGTCGTTGCCGTCTGCGTCGTACAGATTGCCGAGCAACACATGTTTGCCATCCGGCGTCAGGTACAGCGCCATGCCACGGTTCTGGTACTGCGCGGCATAACCACGCAAGCCATCGGGTGCGTCGAATTGGCCGACGATTTTCGCGCCCTTGGCTTCGATTTTCTTGATCGCTTCGGGCAATTCTTCGGCGGCCTGCACTAACGGTAAATGGAGCAGGGCAGCGCCGAGGGTCAACGTCAGCAGGTGGCGGAGGCGGGGCATGGCAATTTCCTTGAAGAGGTGGCCGGTGCGGCAGGATTCGGGGTGTCGAAGTTTTCCAGGGCGCGGGCCAGGCTGGCTTCCGACAGCTCACCCAGGTGGCTGCCCAGCAGGCGACCGTCGGGACTATAGAACAGCGTAGTCGGCAACGCCATGGAGCCGACGGCCTGGCCCAATCGGCCACTGCCGTCAAACAGCACGTTGGACAGGCTCAGGCCCTGGGTTTCCAGAAAAGTACTGACGCTTTGCATGCTTTCAGCCTGGTTGACGAACAGGAACGTCAGGTCCGGGCGGTGTTGCTGGGCGTTTTCCAGCACCGGCATTTCCCGACGGCATGGCGGACACCAGGTGGCCCAGAGATTGATCACCAACGGGCCGCCCTTGTAATCGGCCAGCTGCACGGTTTCGCCGGCGGCATTGCGCAGGGTGATTTCCGGCAGGCGTGTGCCTTGTTCGTAGATAGTCAGTGAGAAGGTCGCCAGCAGCCAGAACGCCAGGCCGCTGGCCACGCCAAAGCCCAGCGGACGGCGCAAGCCCGGGCGACGCCAGCCTCGATACAACGCGGCGAGCAGCAACACGATCACACCGGGCCAGGCGAGGAAACCGCCGTCGCGCAGGTCGATGATCTGCCAGGGGTCATCGCGATAGTGCGCCCAGTAAACGGCCACGAACCCGACCCGGGCGGCCAGCATACCCAGCAGGAACAGACTGAACAGCACCGACTCTGGATTCTCGCCGCCGCGCTTGGCCACCCGCCAGCCGATGAAGGTCGCCAGCGCCAGGGCGCTGATCAGCAGCAGGTGATTAAGCGCGATGGCAAAAGTGCCGAGGGTAAAGGTCAGCATTAACGAGCGTCTCGGGTGGTGGTCCAGCGTTGCAGGAAGGTGCCGGCATCGACCTCGCCGGTGATGCGCTGGCTGCGACGCTCGATGCCGTCGGCGCCGATCCACAGCAGGCTCGGTGGCCCCGGCACTTTATAACGGCCCAGCAGTTCGCGGCTGGCGGCATTGTCGGCGGTGACGTCCAGCCGTAGCAAGCGCACATCGCTCAAGGCTTGCAGTACGTGGGCTTTGCCGAACACCTGTTTTTCCATAACCTTGCACGACACGCACCAGTCGGCGTAGTAGTCCAGCAGCACCCACTGGCCTTGAGCCTGGGCCGCGTCGAGCTCCCGTTGCAGAGCTGCCGGGTCCTTGATCGTGGTGAATGCGTCGTGGCCGACCGGGTTTGCGGCGCTGCTCGAGTTTGAAGCGCTGTAGACCTGCAATGGCTTCAACAGGTCGTCGCCGCCGCCAGCGGCACCGATCATCAGCAGGCTGCCCCACACACCCAGCAAGAGTGAGCTGGCGCCGAACACATGGGCGACGCGACCGAAACCTTCCGACTGCTTCCAGGCGCTGTATGCGGCAATCAGCAGCAAGGCACCGCACAAACCAATCCACAGTGATTCGTCCAGCACCGGACGCAGCATCAGCAACGCGGTAGCGAGGAACAGGAAGCCGAATACGCCCTTGAGCAGGTTCATCCAGGCACCGGGTTTGGGCAGGAAGCGATTGCCGACGGTGACCAACAACAGCAGCGGCACACCGATGCCGATGCCCATGGCGAACAGAATCAGCCCGCCATGCAGCGCATTGCCGCTTTGCGCGATGTAGAGGAGGGCGCCCGCCAGCGGTGCCGTCATGCACGGACCCACCAGCAAACCGGACAAGGCGCCCAACACACCGGCACCGAACAGGCTGCCGCCGCGTTGATTGCGCGAGACATTTTCCAATCGATCACGCACGGCCACTGGCAGTTGCAACTCGAAGAAGCCGAACATCGGCAACGCCAGCAACACAAATACGGTAGCGAAACTGCCCAGCAACCAAGGGTTCTGTAACAACGCCTGCAGATTCGCCCCGAGCAGCGCGGCCAGAACGCCCATCGCCGCATACACCAGCGCCATGCTGACGACGTAGCTGGTCGCCAGCGCGAAGCCGCGTTTGGGCGTGGCGCCACTGCCGACGATCAAACCGGCGAGAATCGGCAGCATCGGCAGCGAGCAAGGGGTGAAGGCCAGTAGCAGCCCAAGGCCGAAGAACACCAGCAGGCTCCAGCCCAGCGCCCGCTGCTGCAGATCACTGGCCAGGGCCTGGTCCGGCGCTTCGCTTGCGGCGGCCAAGGTAGTGGCGTTTGCGAGATCAACGACCTGGGTTTGTGGCGGATAACACAGGCCAGCATCGGCGCAGCCCTGGAAACCTACCTTGATCCGGCCGGAGGCACCCGCCGGGATCTTCAGCTCCAGCCCTTGGCGATAAACCTGTTGCGCGCCGAAAAACTCGTCGCTGTGCGCTTCACCTTCCGGCAAGACAGGTTGCTGTTCCGGGGGTAAACCATCGAATTTCAGGCGTTTTTGATACAGGTAATAACCGTCGGCGATCTGCCAGAACAGTTGGGTTTCCCCGGAAGCGAGACGTTCAGACGTAAAGCTGAAGGCTTTGCTGACGGGAAGAAAGTCGGGCTTGGTTTCAAACGGATTGCTGCCAGCCTGGGCCTGACCCAAGCTGGCAAACAACGTTAATAGCAATAGAAGAACGTAACGCATCGACAACGCCTTGAGGTTTACACACTTCGCCCAAGATGATGGCCAGCGATTAACCGGGGGTTAACGCAAGACGTCGATGGCCGTCTTCGGTGATTGGCGCCCGGCGGGATCAGGCAATGTCGCTATAGGTCAGCCTGAATTCGGACATCGGGGGATGAGTCGTTTTCCATTGCTGCGCGAAGGCTTTGGCGGCAGTTACTTGATCAGTCGTCATCTCCTCGGCGATATCGTCAAGGTATTGTCTGGCGCTATCGTGTCGAGACAGCTCTTTGGTGGTTTCGACGACCAGCCAGATCAACCCATAGCCTTTGACCAGATCCTTCGTGAAGCCATATTCGTTATCGACACCGCTGTCATCTTGATAGAAACCGCTGAGTGCGAAACCGTAATTCAGTACGCCGTTCACGTCATTGAGCTGTGCGCGTTTTTCCAGCCATTGGCGCCTCAGAGGAAGATCCTGGTTGATCGGGGTACGGTTGGTGTACCAGTGGACCGCTTTCGAAAAACCGGCGTCGGCGGCTTTTTTCAGCAGCGCATCGATGGTGGATCGACGTTGCTCACTGTCGGCAATGAGCGTTGCGTCCTGGTCGTACTTGACCGCGAGAATGTACTGGCCCTCCAGGGAGCCGGCATCCGCAGCTTTTTTTAATGTTTCAATGTTCTGGTCCAGCTCGTACAACTCAAGCATGGCTTGAGCGGCATCGGCCTGGGCCAGTTCCTTTGCTTTCCTGAGCGAGGCTTCGTCGCCCAGTCGCATCAGGGCATAAACATGATTCTGGGCACCAGCGAGTCGATACCAGTCTTTTGCTTCGTCGGTGATGCTGCCCGCCTGACGCCTTGTCACCTCCCCCAACGCATATTGCGACGCACGGTCTCCCGCGACGGCGGCAACCGTCAAATAAGGCTTCGCCTGAATGAATTCGCCCAGGTTGTACAGGGCCAGGCCCTTGGTTATCGCTTCTTTTGGCTGATCGTTGACTTGGGTTGCCAGCGCGCTCAGGGTGTCAAACAGATTGAACAGAATCGTTAAAGCACTTACATGGGAATACATGATGGATACCTGTATTGAGTCGAGTTGAATTTAAGTACTACCCGACACAGGCTATTGAGAAGGGGACGCACGGGTGCGGTATATATGTATTGCGTTGAATTGATCCCTGCGACGTGAATGCAAGCCCTGCTTCTCGTCAGATGAAGCCCTTGCCATAATTGCGACTTAATCCTCACCTGTTTGACTAGGGTCTTTGCTCATGGAGTTCCCATGCACGTACTGGTTTGCGAAGACGATGAGCTGATTGCCAGCGGTATCGTTGCCGGCCTCACCGCACAGGGCCTGACCGTGGAGCATGTCGCCACCGCGTCGGCGGCCCGGGCGATGCTCAAGGTCGCCGAATTCGATGTGATGGTGCTCGACCTCGGTCTACCCGATGAAGACGGTTTGAAGCTGCTGCAGCAGTTGCGACACAGCGGTCTGGAAATCCCGGTGTTGATCCTCACCGCCCGGGATTCGGTCACCGACCGCGTCGACGGCTTGCAAGCCGGTGCTGACGATTACTTGCTCAAGCCTTTCGACTTGCGTGAGCTGGCGGCGCGCCTGCATACCCTGTTGCGACGGGTGGCGGGGCGCAGCGTCAACCTGATCGAACACGGTCGCCTGACTTACGACCCGAGCAGCCGCGAAACCATGCTTGGCGGCCAGCCGGTGGACCTTTCCCGTCGTGAGCAGTCGCTGTTGCAGGCCTTGCTGCATAATCGGGGCCGGGTGCTGTCGACCGAGCAACTGAAAGACAGCGTTTATGGTTTTAACGATGAGCTTGAAAGCAACGCTCTCAATGTGCATATCCATCACCTGCGGCGCAAACTCGGCAATGGCATTGTCGAGACGGTGCGCGGCCTGGGCTATCGCCTGGGGCCGGCCGATGGCGCAGAGGTATTGAAAAAGTGATGAGCCTGCGTTTGCGCCTGAGCCTGACACTCGGCGCCGCTTTTGCCCTGATCTGGGCCCTGGCAGCGGCCTGGATGCTCAGCGACCTGCGCAATCAGATGATGTTTTCCCTCGACCAGCGGCTGGTGGCCTCGGCACGCATGGTCGCCGGCTTGATGGAGCAATTGCCGCCATTGCCGAGCAAGGGCGAGGGCACCCATTTCAGCGCTGAACAACTGAACCTCCCCGGCGGCATGGCCTGCCAGGTCAGTTCATTGCGCGGCGAAATCCTCGCCCGCAGTCACACCGATCCGCAACAAACCCTCGAAGCCGAGAAAATGGGCTTTCACGACCAGATGATCGATGGCGCGCCGTGGCGCAGTTTCACCCTGGCCCGCGGCGACGTGCGCATCACCACCGCTGATCGACAGATCGAGCGGGAGGCGCTGAACATGTCGATCCTGCTGGCGGCTTCGGTGCCGGTGGGCGTGGCCTTGCTCGGCTGCCTGTGCCTGCTCTGGCTGGGGGTCGGCCAGGGGCTGGCGCCGCTCAACCGCATGCGCGATGCCTTGATGCGCCGCAGCGCCGACTCCCTGGAACCGCTGCAGATCCAGCCGCTGCCCAGCGAACTGCAACCGTTGCTGGACACCCAGAATCAGTTGTTCCAGCGCATCGGCAAGACCATCGAACGGGAACGCCGTCTGACCGGTGACGCTGCCCATGAATTGCGCAGCCCACTAACAGCGATCAAGACCCACCTGCAAGTGGCGCGCATGACCGACGGCGCGGCCCGGGATCAATCCCTGGCCCGGGCCGAAGAGGGCGCCGATCGCCTGCACCGGACCCTTGAACAATTGCTGTTGCTCGCGAGGGTCGAGGGCAGTCTGTCGTTCGATGATGGCGTGCAATGCAGCGCCGAGCAGGTGGCGAAACTGGCGATTCAGGACGCCGCCAGTGGTGATCGTCAGCGGATCAAATTTCAGATGCCGAGCAAATTCTCCGCTGCACCGGTGCAAATGCCAGCAGTTTTGTCGATTGCGGCGTTGCGCAACCTGCTGGACAACGCACTGCGTCATACCCCTGGCGAAGGGGCGGTGGAGCTGAGCCTGGAAACCACTGGCAGTCGTGTGCACTTTTTGGTTCGCGACCACGGCCCGGGGATTGCCGAAGACGATCTGCAACACCTGACCCAACGCTTCTGGCGCAACGGGCAGAGCACCGGTTGCGGCCTGGGTCTGGCGATTGTTCAGGCGATCGTCCAGCGCTGCGGTTGCACCCTGCATTTCGACAGTCGACCGGACGGGTTGCGAGTCGAACTGACCATGCCGTTGCAACCCATCTAACAAGCACCGCAGAGCAAATGTGGGAGCGGGCTTGCTCGCGAAAGCGGTTTAACATTCAACGATGATGTTGGCTGGGAGTCCGCCTTCGTCGGAACGCCGCCCGGAGCAAGCCCGCTCCCACACTGGTTTTGTGTTGCACACCAAATGTAACGTCTCTCCATTAGCCATCCACTCGCCACAACGCTATCGTCCCCGGCAGCTTTTTCTCAATGGATTGAGGTAACAGCGCCATGGATGCCCCCCTACACATTTGCAAGGCAACCCCCGCCGACGCCGGCATCATCAGCCGGATCGTCGAGCGCTCCATTCGCGTGGGTTGCGCGCTCGACCATCGCAACGATCCGCTCACCGTCGCCACCTGGACCCACAACAAAACCATCGAACACGTGCAGCCCTGGTTGGCCGACGAGCGGTTGTACCTGAACATCGCCCTGTTGCACGACAAACCGGTCGGCGTCGCGATGGCTGCGATCAGCGGGAAGGTCGCGTTCTGTTACGTGCAGCCGGAATGGTTTCGGCGTGGGGCCGGGCAAGCACTGGTGCGCGACCTCGAAGGCTGGTTGACCGATCGGGGGTTGCGTCAAGCCCGACTCAATAGCACCCGCACCAGCGAAGCGTTTTACCGTCATCTGGGTTACCAGCCTTGCGCTGAAACCTTTACGGTGGCGGGGCTCCACGCCATCCCCATGCACAAAGCGCTGACACCCCCCTCATAGAAAGCTGATCGAGGGTCTAAATCCTCGGCGCCCTGATGCGTTTCCAGAACAGGAAAACCTTATTGAGGGGTCGAGAGATGTCAGTCGCTACCAGCCTTATGGAAGATCAGTCGGCCCGGATCACTCCGGCGCCGACCGAGACGCTTTATCAGTTCAACGAATCGCCGCTGCTGGCCCGTCAAAACCAGCAGGAATCGAATGCCCGCAGCTATCCGCGACGCATTCCCCTGGCCCTCAAGCGTGCCAAGGGCATTTATGTCGAAGACGTCGAAGGCCGCCGTTTCATCGACTGCCTAGCCGGCGCAGGGACGTTGGCCCTTGGGCACAACCATCCGGTGGTGATCGAAGCGATCCAGCAAGTGCTGACGGATGAACTGCCGCTGCACACCCTCGACCTGACCACCCCGGTCAAGGATCAGTTCGTTCAGGACCTGTTCAGTCTGCTGCCGCTGGCTTTGGCCGCTGAAGCCAGGATCCAGTTCTGTGGCCCGACCGGCACCGACGCGGTGGAAGCCGCGCTGAAACTGGTGCGCACCGCCACCGGACGCAGCACCGTGTTGTCGTTCCAGGGCGGTTATCACGGCATGAGCCAGGGCGCGCTGAGCCTGATGGGCAGTCTGGGGCCGAAGAAACCCTTGGGCGCCTTGCTCAGCAGCGGTGTGCAGTTCATGCCATATCCCTACGATTACCGCTGCCCGTTCGGGCTCGGCGGCGCGCAAGGTGTGCAGGTCAACCTGAATTACCTGGAAAACCTGCTCAATGATCCAGAGGCCGGTGTGCAATTGCCGGCGGCAGTGATCGTTGAAGCGGTGCAGGGCGAGGGTGGGGTGATTCCGGCCGATCTTGATTGGTTGCGCGGCCTGCGGCGGATTACCGAAAAGGCCGGTGTCGCGCTGATCGTCGACGAGATTCAGAGCGGTTTTGCCCGCACCGGCAAGATGTTCGCCTTCGAACACGCCGGGATCATTCCGGACGTGGTGGTCATGTCCAAAGCCATCGGCGGCAGTTTGCCGCTGGCCGTGGTGGTCTATCGCGACTGGCTCGACACCTGGCTGCCGGGCGCCCATGCCGGGACCTTCCGCGGCAATCAAATGGCCATGGCCGCAGGTTCTGCGGTGATGCGTTTCCTGACCGAACACAAGGTATGCGAGCACGCTGCCGCCATGGGCGAACGCTTGAGCGAACACCTGCGCATCCTGCAACGGGACTTCCCGCAGCTGGGTGATATTCGGGGGCGCGGCTTGATGCTGGGTGTTGAGCTGGTCGATCCAAGTGGCGAGCTGGATGCCTTGGGTCATCCGCCGATCTTCGGCCGTCTGGCGCCATTGGTGCAGCGTGAATGCCTCAAGCGTGGCTTGATCCTCGAACTGGGCGGGCGTCATGGTGGCGTGGTGCGTTTCCTGCCGCCGCTGGTGATCACTGCCGCGGAAATCGATCGGGTAGCCGAGATTTTCGGCAGGGCCATGTCCGCTGCCACCGCCAGCCTCTAAATTTTTCAACCTCTGACACGTTCCTTCTACATAACGGCTGCGCACGCAGTGCAGCCCACCCTACAGCGATGGAGAAACACCATGACTTCAGTATTCGACCGCGAGGACATCCTCTTTCAGGTCGTGGTCAACCACGAAGAGCAGTACTCGATCTGGCCCGACTACAAAGCCGTGCCTGCAGGTTGGCGCACCGTGGGCAAGAGCGGCCTGAAAAAGGAATGCCTGGCTTACATTGAAGAAACCTGGACTGACATGCGTCCACTGAGCTTGCGCCAGAAGATGGAAGAGCAGGCGGCTTTGGCTCACTGAGTCACCGCGCAAAAAGAAGCCCGCTGAACCGGTAAGGTCAGCGGGCTTTTTCATATCTGGAATGTGTGTTGCTTGTGAGGCCGCCTTCGCGAGCAAGCCCGCTCCCACATTGGATCTGTGTCGCGCCACAAATCCAATGTGGGAGCGGGCTTGCTCGCGAAGAACGATAACGCGGTCCAACTGACGTTACGCCCCGCTCAACCCCTTGATCATCAAATCCACATTCCCCTCGAGCTCGGCCACCGGATCCGCCGCATCGACACTCAACACCACCAACCGACTTCCAGCCTCGACAATCACCGCTTTCACCGCATCCGACGGCTGTCGGTGATGCAGCACCACCGCCACGTCATTGTCCTTGAGCATCGCACCCAATTGCTTGAGCGCTTCAGGTGTCCACTCGGCGTCCGGCCGCGCATCGAGGCCGATCAGTTCCAGGTTGAGGCCGCCGATCAGATAGCCAAAGTGATCGCTCAGGCTCATCACGCTGAGGTTATCGGCACTGGCCAACCGCGCTTCGCTGTCAGCGCTGAGCTTGAGCAAGCGCTGTTTGAGCGTCGCCAGGTTAGCCTCGATCTTCGGCTTTGCCTCGGGCGCCAGGCGCACCAGGTCCGCCGCCATAACGTCCGCCATCCGCCCCATATTGTTGCTGGAAAACCACGGCTGACTGTTCAACCCATCAACTTTGTTGACGGGTTGCACGGCGATGCCGGGAAGGGAGCCGTCCACCGGGCGGGCGGCGTCGATTTCAATGATGCGGATGTTGCTACGCCGGGAGATCGGATACAGCGGATCATCCGCCCACAACGAGCGCAGGCCGATCACCGCATCGGCGTCGGTCGCCAGTTTGGCCAGCGCCGGAGCGCCACGACCCGTGAAGTACGCGGTCTGACGGCTACCGGGCAGGTTCGCCGGCGCGGCACGTTCAAGATTGACGTCGGTGCCTTTGAGCAAGACTTCACCCAGACCATAAGTGATCGGCAAGGACGCCAGCACGCGCAGCGGTTTGACGCTGTCAGCTGCAAAGGTTGTGTTGACCAGCCCGCACAGGGGCAATGTGAAGGTCAGTGCCAAGGTCAATTGACGCAAAGTAAAAAACATTTATCCGAGATTCCCTTTCAGGCTGGGGACAACGCCACGCGCAATGGCGGCGAGAGCGAAGGCGATACCGGCCACCAGAATGATCGCGGCGCCGGACGGGATAGGCAGGTCGAAGACAATCGGCGCAAGGATCCCGCACAGCGTGCTGACCGTGGCGATCAGCACCGAGCACCAGAAGAAGCCCTTCAGCGACTGACTCAGCAATCGCGCAGCTGCAGCTGGAATCACCAGCAGAGCACCGACCAGAATCGCGCCGATGACTTTCACCGCCGCCACGGTGATCAGCGTCACCAGAATCACAAACAGATAATCCAGGGTCTTCACCGCCACGCCACGGACCGCCGCCAGTTGCGGATTGAAACTGGCCAGCATGATGCGGTTGTACAACGGCAAGGCCAGCGTCATGACCAGCGAACCGACGATGGCCAGCACCAGCAGGTCATTGCCGTTGACGGTCAGTACCGAACCGAACAGTACGTTTTCGAGGATGTGTACGTTGATCTTGCCCGCCAGAATCAGCAGCAGACTGGCACCCAGCGCCAACGACACCGACAGAAACACACCGATCAACGTATCCGGCGCCAGACCCGTGCGGTTACGCAGGTAGTTCAGCAAGATGCCGAACAACAAGCAGTAGCCGAACAGACTGCCATAAGGCCCGGTGTAAGGTTCGCCCAGCAGAATACCGATGGCCACGCCGGTCAGCGCCGCGTGGCCTACCGCTTCGGAGAAAAACGCGAAGCGCTTGACCACCACCAACGTACCCAAACCGCCCAACACCGGGCCGATCAGCAAGCCGGCGAGCAGCGCGTTGACCACAAATCCATAGGCCAGCGCCTCGGGCAAGTAACCCGACGAGGCCCAACCCTGGACCATCAAACGAAAGGCTTCGTAACTCATCAGGCAGCGCTCCGTGGATGGGTCGAAAACAGGGTCAGCAATCGCTCCGGGGTCAGCGCCTGTTTCGGTGTGGCATCGAACAGTACTCGGCGATTGAGCCCTGTGACCCGATCTGCCAGACGTCCAACCGCTTCCAGATCATGCTCGATCCACAGCACGGTGATGCCGCTCTGGCGCCAGTCGCCGAGCAGCCGTTCGAACACCTGAATACCGGCCTCGTCGAGCGCCGACATCGGTTCGTCGAGCACCAGCAACTGCGGCGCCGGAATCAGTCCCTGAGCCAGCAACACTCGCTGGCGCTCACCGCCGGACAACGCACCCATGCGCCGCTTCCGTTTGTCCTGCATACCGACCCGTTGCAGGGCATCGCCAATCGCGGCGGCGTAGTGCTTGCTCAACCCGAGAAACGCCGGGCGCCGCTGGCACATCGCGGCCATGAAATCGTCGACGGTCATCGGCAAACCTCGATCGAATTCCAGGGCTTGGGGTACGTAGCCGATGGTTCCAGGTGTGCCGGGCCATTGCAGACTCAGGCGCCCCTGATGCGGCATCTGTCCGAGCAAGGTTTTGATCAGCGAGCTTTTGCCGCCACCGTTGGGGCCGACCAGTGCATGCACGCTGCCGGGCTGGACCTGGAACGTGACGTTGTCGAGGATCGTCGTGCGCCCGAGGGTCAAACTGACCTCCGCAAAATCCAGCGTCGGCCCCGAAACCTGTGGGAGCGGCGGTGCGACGATTCGACTTGCTCGCGAAGAGGGAGTGTCAGTCGACATCAATGTTGACTGACCCACCGCCTTCGCGAGCAAGCCCGCTCCCACAGGGGATTCGGGGGCGGTCGGGGTTGGGTTTTGTGCACAGATGGTTTCTTTAGCCGTCATTGGCCGGACTCCTGAATCGCCCGGACCACGGTGTTGAGGTTGCCGGTCATTTCCTTTTCATACTTGTCGGCGGTGTACTCGCCATAGGAAATGTGCGACAGCGGGTACAGCTTCACGCCGGATTCACGCTGGATGGTCTCGACGTAGGTGGACGGGAAATCCATCTCCGAGAAGATCACTTTCACGTCCAGTTCCCGCAGTTGATCGATGGTTTTTTTCAACTGGCTCGGGCTCGGTTCGATGCCGTGGGCCGGTTCGACCACGGCGGTCACTTCCAGGCCAAACTCGCGCAGCAAATAGTCGTAAGCCGCGTGAACCGTGGCCACTCGCAGTTCGGCGTTCGGCGCCTGGGTCAGTTTCGCCAGGGCGTCGGCGCGCATCTGCCGCAGGCGTTTGCCGTAGGCGCGGGCGTTCTGGGTGTAGGTCGTGGCATTGGCCGGGTCGAGCTTGCCCAGTTCCCGGGCGATGTTGTTGACCTGGGCAATCGAGGCACTGATCGACAGGAAGGTGTGCGGGTTTACGACCTTGCCGGCGCCGCGAGCGGCGACGCCGGTGGCGGCCAGCAACGGTACATTTTCGTTGGCTTCGATCACGGGAATGTTCGGTGTTTCGCTGGCGGCGATCATGCGGTCGGCGAAGTCGTCATGGCCGACACCGTTGAGCACGACCACGTCCAGACCGCTGATGCGCTTGATGTCTTCGGCGCGCGGCTCGTAGGCATGCGGGTTGAAACCGGCCGGAATCAGCGGCACCACCTCGGCCTTGTCACCGACGATGTTCGCCACGTAGCTGTAATAAGGGTGCAGGGTGATGCCGATGCGCAGGCGCTTGGCCTCGTCAGCATTGGCCATGGGTGTCAGCAGACAGGCAAATAGGCCGACCAGCAGCAGGCGCAAGAAAGAACGTTGAGATGAAATAGGCATGGGAAAGCGGTCTTCTCTCGGGTGAAGGCGAGGGTTCAGTGCCGGTGCTGGCGGGTCACGCCGGCATCGAATTGCGCGACGATCTGCTGCCAGCCGGCGCTTTCGAGCGCGGTGTCGGTGAGGTCGGTCGGGGCAGCGAGGGCGTTGCCGCGGTTGAGCCAGACGTCCGGAGCATCATCGTCAGCGGTCAAACGCATCAGAAACGAACCCGCCACGGTGGGCGTCTGGCTCTGGCCGAAGTAAGCCTTGGCGTCGAGCAATTGCCAGGCATGACCGCCGCGGCTGACGGAACTGGCGTCCTGAGCGAATGGCGCAAAACCCTCATCGGCGAGGGCTGCGGGGGCGGGTAGCGCTTGTTGCTCCTGACGCAGCAGATGAATTTCGTCGAGCGTCACCCGCAGGTCGGCGTAGATGCCTTGCTCGGACGCGCTCAAGTCACGACGGGCATCCAGTTGGTGGCTGCCAACGTTGCTGACGTGCTGAGGCTCACCGTGCCAGGCGACCACCGAGCCGGCAACCGCGAGGATCATCAGGCACAACAACAGCACATAGAGGGTTTCATGGCCGGCACCGGCCGGGCGGACGACTTGCGTGGTTGGCGTACTCATGGGGCTTCGATGTCCGCTTGGTCAATCTCGACGACGTGACCGGGACCTGCGTCGAACAGCACGTAGAACTCGGCGCCGGGCTTCTTGAAAGTCAGGGTCGAATCGGCGCCGAGCTTGCCCGGCACCAGGATGGTTTCGTCATAGCCGATCACGTCCAGGGTCACCCCCGGCGCGCCACTGCCGTCGGAGAAACCGCCGGTGCATTTGATCTGCTCGGCGTCGAGGGCTTTGCATTCGCACATTGGGTTGTGGGCCAGGGCGCTGGCGCTGAAACCGGCGCAGAGCACCAGCAGCACGGCGCTTAGAGGACGTATAACGTTGATCATGGTTTGCCTCCTTGTTGGTTCAGCCAGGCGAGGGTGGCCGGGGATGCCTGGCTCAGGGGGACGGAGGCCTGATGCATGGCGCCGTCCCAACCTTCCATGGTGATCCACAGCTCGGCGTCGGCTTTGGTCTTCTCGGGGATCGGCAACATCGCGCCCATGCGGTACGGCGTACCAAAGAAAATCACCCCGGCAGCGCGCAGGCTGCGCGGTTTGCCAATACGCAGGTACGTCGCCTTGACCTGATCGCGGCAGCTGTCGCACAGCGCCGCGTTGAAGCTCTTCATGTAGCCGGCTGGACCGTCGAGGGTCGGTGCTTCGTTTCGCAGCTCGGCCAGACGCAGGCTCCAGGGGCCGACCTGAACCTCTCCGATCTCCCGCTCGCCCAGGCCGGTGTCACCACGAAACAGCGCAGCGTCGGCGAAGTACTTGGGCATGAACCCCAGCGGCACCAGCAACAGCAGAACGTTGATGTGGAAGCGCCATTTGTGCCAGAAACGACTCAGTTTCGAGCCCGGTTTATCAGCGGTAAACAGACTCATTAGCTGACCTCCGTGGTTTCACGGCTGTGGGCCGCAGCGGTCTGGCTGCGCGGGCGTTTATGGCTGCGCTTGAGGGCATTGGCCGTGGCCAGGGCGGTGCGTTTGGTCCAGATCAACAGGCCGCTGAGGACCATCATGCTCAGGATCAGGCCGAAGAAGAACCAGATCAGCTTGATCCAGATGCCGCCGAAATCCCCGGTGTGCAGCGGACGCATGGACTCGGTCACCAGCTCCAGGCCGGAACGGTCCGACAACAGGCGGGTGGCGGCGATGTCGCCGGTGTACGGATTGATGTCCGCGGTCTGGAACATCAGCGGATACCAACTGCGTCCGCCTACCGACAGATAGCTATAGGCATTGGCAGGCAGGCTGACGAAGCTGTCGTCCAGTCCGGGAATACGTTCCTTGGCTTCGCGGATCGCCGTCTCCAGGCTGATCATCGGCGCTGGCGAACCGTCGGCAGTCAGCGGGACACTTTCACGCGGGACCACGGCAGCCACCGGCGCGGTGGAAATCGAAATCTGGTTATCGAACATGAACGCCTGAATCAGAAACCAGGTGCTGGTGATGGAAATCACCGCGATGAACCAGATCGACCAGATGCCGCTGAGGCGATGAAAGTCGCCCCAGAAAATCCGTGCGCCGTGACGAATGCGCAACGTCGGGCGCAAGAAACCTTTCCAGAAACGCTTGTAGACCACCAGCCCGGTGACCAACGAAGCCAGCAACGGCAAGCTCAGGAATGACACCAGGTACCAGCCCCAGCTGTAGCCATTGGTAAACGGCACGAGCCACCAGCCATGCAGGGCGCGGGTAAACGCCTTGAAATTGAACTGCGGCGCCGTGCCCTGAATGACGCCGCTGTAGGGATTGACGTAGACCGTCACCGAGCGACCGTCGGGGTAGCTGACGTCCACGTCGAGGGCGAAGTGCGATTCATCGGGTCGACTGATGCCTTCGACCAGTGTGTTCGGCTCCGCTTTTTTGATCGCGGCAATGATCTGGTCGTAACTGAGCAGCGGCGCATCGTCCGAGGGTTGGCTGGCACGCATTTGCGGGTTGGCCAGCCAGACGATTTCCTGGCTGACCACCGCCAGGGTGCCGGTCACGCAGACGATGAGTACGAAAAACCAGATCGGCAATGCCAGCCAGCTATGGACCAGAAACCAGAGTTTTGAACGGGATTTCTTCGACATGATTAAAGGTCTTGTTTCGATGAGAGGGCCGCCGCTAAGGGCTTCCCAGCGATGAGGTCCATGAAAGGCCGGGCCGTGGCTTTTGCCTGCGCGGGCGACTGCATCTAAATAAGACGGATGAGCATCGAAAATCCCGAAGGGGGATATGAAAGAAAATGTTTCGCGATATCGCTTGGCCGGTTTCTGTAGGAGTGTTGTGCACTTGGGCTGATCCAACACGAAACATGTCTTTCTTGGTGGTCATGACAAAACGAACACTGGCGGCATGAGCAGTGGGGCGCGGCGATCAGAGCAGGAAACCCAGCGCTTCGGCGAGCAGCAGCTCGGGGGCTTCTTCGGCGATGTAATGGCCGGCGGGCAGCGCCTTGCCACGCACGTCAGTGGCGACGTGTTGCCATTCCTTGAGCGGCTCGAAACAGCGTCCGACCGTGCCTTCTGCGCCCCATAGCACCAGCAACGGCAGATTCAGCTGACGGCCAGCGGCGATATCGGCGCGGTCATGCTCCAGATCCGTGCTGGCGCTGGCGCGGTAGTCCTCGCAGATTCCGCGCGCAGTGCCCGACAGTTTCAGGCAGCGCAGGTACTCAGCGAATGCTTCAGGTGTGAACGGTTTGAGCCCGGCGCTGCGACTGCCCATCACGCTGCGCAGATAAGATTCTGGATCAGCTTCAATCAATGTTTCCGGCAGCGGTGCCGGGCGGATCAGGAAGAACCAGTGCCAGTAGGCGCGGGCAAAGGCTTCGTTGGTTTGCGCGTACATCGACAGGGTGGGCGCGATGTCGAGCAGCACCATGCGTTGCACGGCAGCGGGATGATCGAGGGCCAGCCGATGGGCAACGCGGGCGCCACGGTCGTGGGCCAGCACCGAGAACTGTTCGAAGCCCAGGGACTTCATCAGCTCGACGCCGTCCTTGGCCATTTCGCGTTTGGAGTAATGGGTGTGGTGATCGGTGGCCGGTGGTTTGCTGCTGTCGCCGTAACCGCGCAGGTCGGCGGCGATGACGGTGAAGTGCTCGGCCAGTTGTTCGGCGACTTTGTGCCAGATGACGTGAGTCTGCGGGTGACCGTGCAGCAACAGCAGGCCCGGCCCGTTGCCGCCGATGCGGTAGGCAATGTCCACACCGTTGACGTGGCGCTGGTCTTTCAGGAATCCGGCGAACATGGATGACTCCTTGTAGTAGTTGCCTGCATCCTGAAATCGTTGAGTCCTTACGGCAAGGCGCAAAGCGTGGTGCGCTTGTTCATGAAGTGTGTTGAAGCAGATGTGTGGTGCCTGGGCT
>NZ_SOPU01000014.1:260746-278825 GCF_004402115.1 Pseudomonas sp. F01002
GCCGCCTTCGCGAGCAAGCCCGCTCCCACAGTGGGTCGGTGTGGAACACAAACTCTGTGTACACAGCCGATCCCCTGTGGGAGCGGGCTTGCTCGCGAAGAGGTCAGACCAGTCTCTGAAAATCTCAACCTTGCTTAAACAACTCCTTCGCCCGCTGCTCGATCTGCTCCTGAGTCAGATCTTCCTTGCGCGTGGCCAGAAACCANCAGATGCCCATAGGGATCCTTTAGGGTCCCCGAGCGGTCGCCATAAAACTGATCCTTGACCTCGGACACCACCGTGCCGCCGGCGGCAATCGCCTGTTTGTACGACTTGTCCACATCGTTCACATACAGGTGCAGACCCACAGACGGCGACTTGTCCGGATTGCTCAGCGGGCCCTGATCGCAAGGTGTGCCGAGCATGATCGGGCAATCGCCGATGCGCAGTTCGGCATGGCCAATGCCGCCATCGGGCATGGACAGACGCATGACTTCGGTGGCACCAAAGGCTTTTTTGTAGAACTCGATGGCTTCGGCTGCTTTTTGAATGCCCAAGTACGGGGTGATGCTGTGATAACCCTCTGGAATGGGTTTGACGCTCATGATGGTTCTCCCTGTTTTTTGTTTTGGGATGAAGGTGGTCCTTCGCCGATTTACAACCTATGAAGAGTAGTAGGAGATGCCGAAGGCTGCGATCTTTTGAACTTGGCTGCGGTGCGGCCGACGAAAAATCAAGATCAAAAGATCGCAGCCTTCGGCAGCTCCTACAGGGTGTAAGGCATAGCAACGCCACTGTTCAGCCATCAACAGCGAAGATCGCCAACGAAGCCGAAGCCCTGCGGGTCGCCGAACAGGTCGCCGCGATCCTGCTGGAACAAGACGCCGAGCGCGACCGCACCCGCCAAGTGCCCGCCGAGATCGTCGATCTGTATTCCAACAGCGGTTTGTGGGGCATCAGCGTGCCGAAAGCATTTGGCGGCGCGCAGGTGTCCTATGCGGTGCTGGCGCAGGTCATCGCGATCATCTCGGCGGCCGATCCGTCTCTGGGGCAAATCCCGCAAAACCACTATTGCCTGCTGGAAGACATTTGCCTGCAAGGCACGCCTGAGCAACAAACGCACTTCTTCGGGCTGGCGCTGCAAGGTCACCGTTTTGCCAATGCCTTGTCGGAAACCGGCGGCAAGAACGTGCAGGATATTCAGGCGACCATCCGCCGTTACGGCGACGGTCATGTGATCAACGGTCGCAAGGGTTATTGCACCGGTTCGCTCTACGCTCACTGGCTGGCGGTGCTGGCGCTGGATGAAGAGCAGAAGGGCCAGTTGGCCTTGTCGAGCGCGGCACCAAAGGGTTGGTGATCGTTGACGATTGGGACAGCATCGGCCAGCGCACCACCTCCAGCGGCACGGTGCTGGCTGAGGACCTGCACGTCCCGGCGTTCAATCTGTTTCCGACGTATCGCTCTTATGAATCACCCACCCTGGCGGGACCGTTCGCGCAGTTGACCACCGCCGCCATCGACGCCGGTGTGGAAAAGGCCAGCGAAGATCCGCTGGCCATCATTCAGGTCGGCGGCCTGGAGATTCGTCTGGAAGCGGCCGAAGCCTTGCTGGAACGCGCCGGTTGGGCGCTGGATGCAGCGCGTTCGGCACCTGATGAAGACAACGTCGCGCAAGCCTCATTGGCCGTCGCCAAAGCCAAAGTGCTGACCACCGAAATTGCCATCGAGGCCAGCAACAAGCTCTTCGAACTCGGCGGTACTCGCTCGACCCTGAGCAAACACAACTTCGACCGCCACTGGCGCAACGCCCGGGTCCACACCCTGCATGATCCGGTGCGCTGGAAGTATCACGTGTTCGGCAACTGGCTGCTCAATGGCGTCAAACCCCCGGGCCACGACTGGTCCTGACCATGGCCGAGTGGTTGAAAAACATTCATTGGGCCGACATTGCCCAAGCCTGCCTCGACACCCTGAGCATGCTCGGCGCCGCCCTCGGTTTTACCGTGCTGCTGGGGCTGCCGCTGGGCGTGGTGCTGTTCCTCACCGGCAAGCGCCAATTACATGAAGCGGTCGGTGTTTATCGGGTGCTGTCGGTGATCGTGAACATGTTGCGTTCGCTGCCGTTCATCATTTTGCTGATCGTGCTGATTCCCCTGACCACGTTGTTGGTCGGCACTTCACTTGGTGTACCGGGAACTATCCCGCCGCTGGTCGTCGGTTGCACGCCGTTCTTCGCGCGGCTGGTGGAAACCGCGCTGCGCGAAGTCGATCGCGGGGTCGTGGAAGCGACTCAGGCCATGGGCGCCAACACCTGGCAGATTATCCGCCACACCTTGTTGCCCGAAGCGCGGGGAGGGCTGCTGGCGGCGGTCACGGTAACCGCGATTGTGCTGGTGGACTACACGGCAATGGCCGGGGTGATTGGTGGCGGCGGTCTTGGCGACCTGGCGATCCGCTACGGCTATCAGCGTTTTCAGACTGACGTAATGGTCGTCACCGTGGTGCTTCTGCTTATCCTGGTCCAGGCCCTGCAAATGACCGGCGACCGACTGGTGGCGCGCTACAGCCGACGATAAAAACTCGATTCAACCATTAAAAAACGGCCCAACGTCCGCCCCACGACGGCCACTCAATCTGCCTAGGAGCACAGCATGAAAAAGACCCTGGCCATTCTGGCTGCCGTCCTGTCGATCAACGCTCACGCCAACGAAAAACTCATCGTCGGCGCCACCCCGGTGCCGCACGCGGAAATCCTCGAATTCGTCAAACCGACCCTGGCCAAGGAAGGCGTGGACCTGGACATCAAAGTCTTCACTGACTTTATCCAGCCCAACCAGCAATTGGCCCTGAAGAACCTCGACGCCAACTATTACCAGTACCGACCGTTCCTCGATGATTTCAACAAAACCCGCCATACCGACCTGGTGCCGGTGGTCGGTGTACACATTGAACCGTTTGGCGCTTACTCGACCAGGATCAAAAGCATCGCCGAACTGAAGGATGGCGCCACGGTGTCGATTCCCAATGACCCGGTGAACACTGGCCGTGCGCTGGTTCTGCTACACGAAGCCGGCCTGATCAAGCTCAAGGACCCGAGCAACACCCTGGCCACTCAGCGCGACATCATCGAAAACCCCAAGCACCTGAAAATTCGTGAACTGGAAGGTGCATTGCTGGCGCGTTCGGTGAGCCAGGTGGACCTGGCGTTTGTCTTTGCTAATTACGCACTGGAAGCGGGGATTGATACCAACAGCGCGTTGATTGTCGAGAAGGGCAAGAGTTTGTACATCGAATTCCTGGTCGCGCGGCCGGACAACATCAATGATCCAGGCTTGCAGAAACTGGCCAAGGCGTTGAATTCCGATGAGGTTCGGCAGTTCATTTTGACCCGCTACAAAGGGCAGATTGCACCGGGGTTCTAGATCTTCGTTGACCTTGAGGGCGCCTTCGCGAGCAAGCCCGCTCCCACATTGACTGTGTTCGTCCAGACAACTCGGTCAAATGTGGGGCTTGCTCGCGAAGGTCGCGCCGCTATTTCGGATCAGTACCTGATTCCAGCAGCTGCGCTCCCGGCCCGCGTTCCCCCAACACATCGCCCAAGTTGCGCAACGGACATGCCTCCATCGACAGACACCCACAGCCGATGCAGCCATTGAGCCGGTCCCGCAGCAAGGTCAGCTGATTGATCCGCTCATCCAGATCCCGACTCCACTGCGCCGACAACACCTTCCAGTCCGCTGCCGTCGGCGCCCGATTGTCCGGTAGCGATTTCAATGCCTCACCAATCTCCGCCAACGGAATGCCCAATCGCTGAGCCACTTTGATCAACGCCACCCGCCGCAACACTTCCCGTGGGTAACGCCGCTGGTTGCCCTGGTTGCGATTACTTTTGATCAAACCCTTGGATTCGTAAAAGTGCAGAGCCGTGACCGCGACACCGCTGCGCGCAGCCACTTGGCCGACGGTGAGTTCCTTGTGCAGATTTTCCGAGGTGATCATTTAAAAAATGCCCCTTGACCTAAAGTTAACTCGAGGTTTTACCCTGCAAGCCTTCGGATCGCAAGATCCGGCTTACAGGTCAGCGGGGACTCTTCATGCAACTGTCAGAGAAAAATCGCAGCTTCACCCAATTGATTGAATTCGAGATCGAACCCCATCAACAGCCCGCACTGGTGTCGGCTCTGTCGAAGCAGACCGAGCGTCTCGCCCAGGGTTACAGCGGTTTTCTGAGTGCCAGCATCCAGGCCAGCGACGATGGCCGGCGGGTGCTCAACTACCTGCAATGGCAAACACGCGAGGCGGGAGAAGCCGCGTTTCAAAGCTTTGAAAGCGGCGAGCAGGACTTCTGGCAACTGATCCGCGCCCATCAGGCGAAAACCGTGACCTTCGGCTCGTTCCAGGTGCTGCACAGCCTGGAACGCAGCCACGACAACGCGCTGCACTGCAATCTGGTGGGTTAGATCGACAGCTGCATGACACGCTCGCCCTGGAGATTTTCCGTGGGCCGGCGTTTGTTCACGGCCAGTTCGCCGATCTTGATCAGCCGCGTGCGCGTTACATTGCGGCTCAGCCCCAGCAGCGCAGCGGTGTGCACCTGGTTGTAGTGGCTGAAACGATAGGCGGCTCGCAGCAACGCGTCTTCGACTTTCTCGTGAAGCGCACCGGCCTGTTCTTCGAAAAGCTTTTGAAAGGCCCGATCGAGCAGGGCTTCCGGTGAGTCGTCGACGTTGCTGTGGTAGTCGTCCTGACGCTCGATGCGCATGTTCGACAGTCGCAGGTCGTCGCGTTCGATCACGCCGTTACGGCAGATCAGCAGGGTGTGGTGAATGACGTTTTCCAGTTCGCGGATGTTGCCCGGCCAGCTGTAGCCGCGCAGTTTCAGTTCGGCCTCTTTGCTGATGGTGATGGTGCCGTAGCCGAGGCGCTGGCTGTAGGCTTCGACGAAGTGTCGGGTCAGCGGCAGGATGTCGCCGGGGCGGTCGCGCAGCGGGCTCAATTCCAGGCTGACCACGTCGAGGCGGTAGTACAAGTCCTCACGGAAATGCCCGGCGTTGATGGCTTTCTCCAGTTGCACGTTGGTCGCCGCCAGCACGCGCACGTTGATGGGAATGCTCTTGCGCGAACCCAGTCGCACCACTTCGCGCTCCTGCAATACCCGCAACAACTTGACCTGAATCGCCATCGGCAAATCGCCGATTTCGTCGAGGAACAACGTGCCGCCGTCGGCCTCCTCGAACCAGCCGGCCTTGGCGCTCAGCGCACCGGTGAAGGCACCTTTTTCATGGCCGAACAACTCAGCCTCCACCAGGGATTCGGAGAACGCGCCGCAGTTCACCGCCACGAATGGCCGGTTGCGCCGGGCGCTGAGGTTGTGGATATGCCGCGCCACCAGCTCCTTGCCGGTGCCGGTTTCGCCGATGATCAGCACGCTGGCTTCACTCGGTGCGACTTGTTGAATGTGGGCAAGCAAGGCCTGAGATTTAGGGTCTTCGAACACCTGCGCCGTGGCGCGGATCGAGGTGGCCAGAGCGGGCGAGGGCGGTAAGGTCAGCAGTTGCATGGGCAGGCTCCATGAATAGAAGGCTATGAATAGAAAGTCGGAATCGGCAGGGCCTGGTTGAGCGCCCAGTCACCCAGTTCATGGAGTTTGTAATCCACCGGGTCGTGCAGGGTTTGCGTACGCAGGTTGCGCCAGTGGCGGTCCAGTCGCAGTGAGGCATGCGTTGAACGGGCGCCGGTCACTTCGAACAACCGGCTACAGAGTTCCAGACCGTTGCGGGTGGCAGCGACCTTGGCCGTGGCGATGGCGTTAGCGAGGTGCCCGCGTTCTTCGGCGCTGAGGTTCGGGCCTTTGGCCCAAGCCTTGTCGAGCAGCCCGGCAGCGCGCTCCACCAGCAGTCGAACACTTTCGAGGGCGACCCAGAATTCGCCGTAGTGGCCGAGTACATAAGGATCCTGACGCACATCCTGAGCACTGGATTTGTGCCACGGGCGGGTTTCGGTGAGGGTGTATTGCCGCGCCTCTTCGAAAGCACCTTCGGCGATGCCGAGAAACATGTGCGTGAAGGTCAGCTGGGCAATCAACGGCCGCAGGCAGGCGAATGACGTACTCAAGGGACCTGGATCGAGCAGCAATTCCGACTCTTCGACCCGTACCCGTTCGAACGTCGCGCTGCCGCTGTCGGTCTGGCGCTGGCCCATGTTGTTCCAGTCGTTGTGCAAGGTGATGCCGCTGCGACCGCTGGGAATTGCGGCGATCAGCAGCTTGCCGCCGGCGCTGTCGTCGACGGCCGAGGCGATCAGCATTTCCGAATCGCTGGCACCCGAGCAGAAACTTTTCTTGCCGGAAAACTCACGCCAGCCACTGAGGTTTTTCACCACGGTGCGGGTGTCCAGCGGGTTCAGGGCGTTGCCCCAGAACCAGTTCTTGCGTGCGGTTTGTTCGAACCATGGCTGCCACTGCTCGGGCCGGGCGAACAGGCGCACGGTGGCGAGCATCAGGTGATGGAAGCCGAAGACATGGGCAATCGAACTGTCGACCTTGGCGAACTCGCGCACGATGGTCAGGGTGTCACTCCAGCTGGCGCCGAGGCCTCCGTACTGGGCGGGAATGCTCAAGGCGAGCAGACCGCTGTGGCGCAAGGCGTCACGTTCGGTTTTGGGCGTACCGCCACGTTCATCGCGCTCGACAGCGGTCAGGGCAAACTCGGCGGCCAATTGGCGAGCGGTGTGTAAGGGGGATAGCAGGGCGCTTTGCGGCTTGGCAGTCACGCGGGGTTCCTCATATAAGTCGACGCAAATCCCCTGTGGGAGCGGGCTTGCTCGCGAAGAGGCCATAACATTCAACATCAATGTCGACGGTACTGACGCCTTCGCGAGCAAGCCCGCTCCCACATGGATTACCTGGTCAGGCCGTGGCTTTGGCCGGCAGCACATCATTGGCGATCATTTCGCCAAACGGCCCGGTGAGATTAGTGACGCCGCGCCCCGCAAGGCTTGCGTACGGCTCAGGCAACAGCGGGAACACCAGCTCGGCAAAGCGATAAGCCTCTTCGAGGTGCGGATAGCCGGAGAAGATGAAACTCTCGATTCCCAGGTCCGCGTACTCCTTGATCCGCGCCGCCACTTGCTGCGGATCGCCCACCAGCGCCGTCCCGGCACCGCCACGCACCAGGCCGACACCGGCCCACAGGTTGGGGGAGATTTCCAGGTTGTCACGACGCCCGTCATGCAACGCGGCCATGCGCCGTTGACCTTCGGAATCGAAACGCGAGAACGACTTCTGCGCGGCCGCGATGGTCTCGTCGCTGATGTGCTCGATAAGTTTATCCGCGGCTTTCCAGGCCTCTTCAGCGGTCTCGCGAACGATCACGTGCAAGCGAATTCCGAACTTCACCGTGCGACCGTTTCGCGCGGCACGTTCACGCACATCGGCCAGTTTTTCCGCCACGGCGGCCGGTGGTTCGCCCCAGGTCAGGTAGACATCAACCTGCTCGGCGGCCAGTTCATGGGCTGCCTCGGAAGAGCCTCCGAAGTACAGCGGTGGATACGGTTTCTGCACCGGCGGATACAGCGCCTTGGCGTTCTGCACTTGCAGGTGTTTGCCTTCGAAATCCACCGATTCGCCTTGCAGCACCCGGCGCCAGATTTGCAGGAATTCGTCGGTCACTTCGTAGCGTTCGCTGTGATCGAGGAAGATACCGTCGCCACGGTTTTCATCCGGGTCACCGCCGGTGACCACGTTGATCAGCAAGCGGCCATTGGACAGTCGATCCAGTGTCGCGGCCATGCGCGCCGAGACTGTCGGCGAGATGATCCCCGGCCGAATCGCTACCAGATAACGCAGGCGCTCAGTCAGCGGCACCAGCGCCGAAGCAATCACCCACGAATCCTCGCAGGAGCGCCCGGTGGGAATCAGTACACCGTGGTAGCCGAGGCTGTCGGCCGCCTGGGCCACTTGTTTCAGGTAGTTGAGTGTCACTGGGCGAGCGCCCTGAGTGGTGCCCAGGTAATGGCCGTCGCCGTGAGTCGGCAGGAACCAGAAAACATCCATGAAGAAATCCTTAAGCGATTTTCAGCAGATTTTTGGGGTGCACGCCAAACAACGGCGCGGCGCGTTCTGCAGCAAGACGAATGCGGGCCTTCAAGGGCTCACTGGTTATTTGATAATTCGAGAAATCGGCTTCGGTGGCGTAGACGCCAATCGGCAGGGTCAGGGCCTGGAAGAAACTGAACAGCGGCCGCAACTGGTGATCGAGCACCAGTGCATGACGCTCGCTGCCACCGGTGGCGGCCAGTAATACCGGCGTGTCGATCAATGCATTGAGGTCGATCAGGTCGAACAGATGCTTGAGCAGTCCAGGGTAGGAACCGCGATAAACCGGCGCGGCGACGATCAGCAGGTCGGCATTCTCGATCGCTTGCAGCTCGGCTTCGATCTCGGCGCTCAATTCCTGGCGGGACAGCGCGGCGCCCAACGGTCGGGCGATGTCACCCAGTTCAATCAGCTTGCTTTCAATCGGCAATTGCTCGGCCAGTTGCGCCAACAGCGCCTGGGTAAGCACCAACGTGCGTGACGGACGCCAGGTACCGCCGGAGAGGGCAACGACTTTCAATGGACGCGACATGATCAGTTCCTTTTTAAACAGTTGCTCAGGGAGCAGTGAGTAGTCACTGACAGAGAGCAAGAGCTGTACCAATCCCTCGGAGCCCCAATTTACGGGGCTTTCAGCGCGTTGGCCGGTAGACGCTGTTCGAATGGCAGAGCTGTTTGTTGAATGACGGTTGCCTGGCGAACAGTTGCTTGGGCAACAGTGCGTGAAGCGATGACAGTTGTTATAAAGGCTCGGTGTTATTCCGTAAAAGACATTAAATTAATATTTATAGATCGTTTGGAGATATAAGGCGGTCTACCTGAGCGGCATTAGTCAAAGTCGATAGCCACTATCGAGAGCGTTGATTTCTGCTGATCGGATGCCCGGCGTAGCCTGTGTTCATTGCCTCGAACCCAGATGTCAGGACGCTCACAATGAAACCTCTAATCGCTACTTTCTTGCTGCTTGCGGTCTCCGTACTCGCCGGATGTGCCAGCCATGTTTCCCCGGAATTACGGCCGTACACCGCGGAAGAAACCAGGGAACTGGCGCTTGAGGCGTTGAATCGTCGCGGTCTGTCTTTCGAGGAGTACCACGCGAAAAAAGCCGAATTGCTCGGCCAACCGCAAAAGTCGTTCAGTTTCGACAAACAAGGCGAAATGAACGCCGAACGCGCTGTACAGCTTCACGGTCGCCCCGGCTAAGAGAAAACTGTACCGCTTGAAGTTTCACGCAACTGTCCGTGGGTTTCCCTCAAGGCGTGCGATAGGGTCAACACCTGACTGACCCCAATGGACTGCCACCCATGACGCTCTCGCTCGATTTGCTGCTGGGCTTTGCCCTGTTTGCGCTTGTCACCTCGATTACTCCCGGCCCCAACAACACAATGCTGCTGGCATCGGGTGTGAACTTCGGCTTTAACCGCACCATCCCCCACATGCTTGGCATCACCTGCGGCTTTTTCGTGCTTGTGGTGGCGGTAGGTTTCGGCTTGGGCGCAGTGTTTCAAACTTATCCTTTGCTCTACAGCGTGCTGCGTTACGTCGGCGCGGCGTATTTGCTGTACTTGGCGTGGAAAATCGCCCGTTCCGGACCGGTTTCCGAAAGTGAAAAGGGCGAGAGCAAGCCGATCAGCTATTTGGGCGCCGCAGCGTTTCAATGGGTCAATCCCAAGGCCTGGATCATGGCCATCGGTGCCATCAGCACCTACACGCCGATGCAGGGTTATTTCACCAACGTGATCGTGATCGCGGCAGTGTTCGCCTTGATCAACCTGCCAAGCGTCAGTGTCTGGGCAGGCTGTGGCACGTTGTTGCGCAACGTGCTGAAGGATCGCCGCTGGTTGCGGCTGTTCAACTGGGGCATGGCCTTGCTGCTGGTGGCTTCGCTGTATCCGTTGTTGCTCGAAAGCTTTAGCTGACGCATTGCTTCAACCGGTTGGCCGATGCCTGTTAAGCTCGACTTCAGGAGCGTTCCTACGCACTTTTAAATGAAGTTGTTCTTCTTTAACGGCCTCCGATCAGGTATTTCTAACGCTCTGAACGATCGGCGCAGCTCACGAGGCTGCGCTTTGACGTTTCAGTGACGAGCCTCCTGATCCCGGAATATGCTCTGCGAGTCTTCTATGAATAAACGTCCTCTGTATTTCGACTACGCCGCCACCACGCCGGTGGATGAGCGAGTCATCAAGGTCATGGTCGAGTGTCTGGGTTTTACCGGCAACTTCGGCAACCCGGCGTCCAGCTCCCATGCGTTCGGTCAACAGGCCCGGCAATCGGTCGAGCAGGCGCGGCGCCAGGTCGCCGAACTGGTCGGCGCTCAGGCGGACCAGATCGTCTGGACCTCCGGCGCCACTGAATCCAACAACCTTGCCCTCAAGGGCGTGGCCCAGGCTCGCGGCGTTTCTGGCGGCCACATCATCACCAGCCAGATCGAACACAAAGCGATTCTCGACACGGCGAAGCAGTTGCAGGATGCCGGTGTTGCGGTGACTTATCTGGTGCCTGACGCCGAGGGTCTGATTACCCCGCAAGCGGTCAGCGAAGCGATGCGCGAAGACACCTTTCTGGTGTCGCTGATGCTGGTCAACAATGAGCTGGGCACGGTCAACGACATCTCGGCTATCGGCGAGGTCGTGCGTGCTCGCGATGCGTTGTTCCATGTCGACGCGGCTCAAGGTGCAGGCAAAGTGGTGATCGATCTGGCCCGGTTGCCAGTGGATCTGATGTCATTTTCCGCCCACAAGATTTACGGCCCAAAAGGCATCGGCGCGCTGTACGTCGGGCCGCGCGCGCAGCAGCGTGTGCAGGCGCAGATCCACGGCGGCGGTCACGAGGGCGGTTTGCGTTCCGGCACCCTGGCGACTCACCAAATCGCTGCCATGGGTGCGGCGTTCGAGTTGGCGGCCTCTTCGTTCGATGAAGAGAAAGCCACGATTGTCCGGTTGCGCGAGCGCTTGCTTGAGCAATTGCTGAGCATTCCCGGGGTTCGCCTCAATGGCAGTCCGACCCAGCGCATCCCTCATACCTTGAGCCTGACCTTCAACGAAGGCGAGTTCAATTCCGCGGCGTTGAGCACCTCGATCGCGTTTTCCGCGACCTCGGCCTGCAACTCCGCCAGCAACACGCCCTCCCATGTGCTGCTGGCCCTGGGGCATGACGCCCGCTCGGCGAGTCGCACCATTCGCTCGAGTCTCGGCCGATTCACCACCGAGCAGGACATCGACCAAGCGGTACACCTGATTAAAGCGGCCTGCGCCAGTGCTCCGGCATTTTGGCAATAAGGTCTGAAAGTGTCGGCGTTGATCGGCACTCAACAATAATGATGAAGTGATTAGCAGGAGACATGATGAGTACGCAGCCTTCGATCAATGGATCGGTGCCTCAACGCCTGGCGCAAACCCGCGAACTGATGAGCCGGGAGGGCATTCATGCTCTGCTGGTGCCGTCGGCCGATCCGCACCTGTCGGAATACCTGCCGGGTTACTGGCAAGGGCGACAATGGTTGTCGGGCTTCCATGGCTCGGTCGGCACGCTGATCGTTACGCCGGACTTTGCCGGCGTCTGGGCCGACAGCCGTTACTGGGAACAGGCGACCAAGGAACTCAAGGGCAGCGGGATCGAACTGGTCAAGCTGCAACCGGGTCAGCCCGGCCCGCTGGACTGGCTGGCCGAGCAAACCCCTGAAGGCGGCGTCGTCGCGGTAGATGGTGCGGTAATGGCCGTGGCTTCGGCGCGTACGTTGGGCGGCAAGCTCGAAGAACGCGGCGCACGTCTGCGCACTGATATCGATGTGTTGAACGAAGTCTGGAGCGACCGTCCGACGCTGCCGAATGAACCGATCTATCAACACCTGCCGCCTCAGGCGACGGTCAGTCGCGGCGAGAAACTGGCCAAGCTGCGTGAGGTTTTGAAAGATCGCGGTGCCGACTGGCACTTCATCGCCACCCTTGATGACATCGCCTGGCTGTTCAACTTGCGCGGCGGTGACGTGTCGTTCAACCCGGTGTTTGTTTCCTTTGCCTTGATCAGCCAGCAACAGGCAACCCTGTTCGTGGCGCTGAGCAAGGTCGATGCCGAGCTGCGCGCAGTTCTCGAACAGGACGGCGTGACCCTGCGCGACTACAGTGAAGTGGCCGCCGCCTTGCGCGCCGTACCGAGCGGGGCGAGTCTGCAAGTCGATCCGGCGCGCGTCACCGCCGGCTTGCTGGATAATCTGGATAGCGGTGTGAAGTTGGTCGAAGGCCTGAACCCGACCACGTTGGCCAAGTCGCAGAAAAGCCTGGCCGATGCCGAGCACATTCGTCAGGCCATGGAGCAGGACGGCGCGGCGCTGTGTGAATTCTTCACCTGGCTGGACACTGCGTTGGGTCGTGAGCGCATCACCGAACTGACCATCGACGAACACCTGACGGCCGCGCGTACCCGACGCCCGGGTTATGTATCGCTGAGCTTCAACACCATTGCGGCGTTCAACGCCAATGGCGCGATGCCGCACTACCACGCCACCGAAGAAGAACACGCGGTGATCGAAGGCGACGGTCTGTTGTTGATCGACTCTGGCGGCCAGTACCTGGGCGGCACCACTGACATCACGCGGATGGTACCGGTCGGTATGCCGACCGAGGAGCAGAAGCGCGATTGCACGCGGGTGCTCAAAGGCGTGATTGCGTTGTCCCGCGCGCAATTCCCTCGTGGAATTCTCTCGCCGTTGCTCGATTCGATTGCCCGTGCGCCGATCTGGGCTGAAAGCGTTGATTACGGTCACGGCACCGGTCACGGCGTCGGCTACTTCCTCAACGTGCACGAAGGCCCACAGGTCATTGCCTATCAGGCCGCTGCGGCACCGCAAACCGCGATGCAACCGGGCATGATCACGTCCATCGAACCGGGCACTTACCGTCCGGGCCGCTGGGGTGTGCGGATCGAGAACCTGGTGTTGAACCGCGAGGCGGGCAAAAGCGAATTCGGTGAATTCCTGAAGTTCGAAACCCTGACCCTGTGCCCGATCGACACTCGCTGCCTGAAACCGTCGCTGCTGACCGATGACGAAAAACAGTGGTTCAACGCCTACCATGCCGAGGTGCGCGAGCGCTTGAGCCCGTTGCTCGACGGCGCAGCCCTTGAGTGGTTGATCACCCGGACTGCGGCTATTTGATCGGTTTGAGTTCAGGCGCTTCTTCGAGCGCCTGGCTCATGTAGTCGACAAAGGCTTTGACCCTGGCGGATTGGCGACGATTCGCCGGGGACACCGCATGAGTCGGCAGCGACTGCGCGCTGTATTCCTGCAGAATCGCGGTCACGCGTCCCGCCTTCAAGTCCTCGCTGAACAGCCAAACCGGCGACAGCGCAATTCCCAATCCCCCCAGTACCATCTCGCGGATTGCCTCGGAGTTGTTGCTTTGGGCGTTGCCCTTGATTCGCACTTCGTGACGTTGGCCATCTCTCTCGTAAACCCATAGGTTCTGACTGTTCAGCAGGTTTCCAGCAACAGCTTCGCGGCCGGAGTGAAAACTGTGTTCTGCAGCGTCTACGGCCGCCAGAATTAGTCGACATTCGCTGTAGTACCGCTGACCTTCGTCGGTCAGGGACAGATGTCGGGTGCTGCGGGAAATCAACTTTCCACCCAGCTCTGTTTCCAGTGCTCGCAGCACTTTGCTGATGGTCGGCTGACTGGTCTGCAATTCCCGGGCGACGGCAGAAAAGCTGCCACGTTCGACAACACGGACGAAGATCGCCATTGCATTGAGTTTGTCCACGGGGTTTCTCATTGATGCCAAATGAGCATGGTCACTATAGCTATATAGTGTCTTTTATCGGCATGAGTGAGGGGGAGGAAGATTAATCCCACAGCCACCTCTGTCGGGAAATTGCGAAATAACGACACCGTGGGTGGAGAGACGCTGGACGCTTCATTCAAGGCTGCTCGGGTCTACGAGGGACATGTTGTTAGTTGTCTTGGATGGGGACAGCACAGTCTTGCGCCGCTCTCGTTTCGTGGGGCGACTTATTCTGGAGTGTTCACGTTGTTGCCGTTGCTGACTGGCAAGGGGCGCGAGCATCACGGGGAAATACTTCGGGAGGCTGCGCAGTTGATCGAGGCGGGTCAGTTAAAACCGCTGCTCGACCCTCGGCAGTTCACGCTGCAAACCGCCGAAGCCGCCCATGAGCTGCTCGTTTCGGGAACTGCGCAGGGGCGGCTGGTCGTCGAGATTTAACTCAGGGCTTCAAGGACGAAGTCCAGGCGATCCTGGCCGAAGAACAGCTGATTATCGACAAACATGCTCGGGGCACCGAATACGCCCCGTTGCACCGCTTTCTCTGTGTTGTCCTTGAGAGTGGCTTTGACTTCCTCATCGGCGGTCAGGGCCAGCACCGCATTGGGATCGAAACCGTTCTGTGTCAGTACTGACGCGACAGTCGCCAGGTCATCGAGGCTGTGGCCTTCAACCCAGAGGGCGTGAAACAGGCAATCGATGAACGCCTGAAAGCGCTCGGGATGGCGCAACTGTATGCCGGTGACAGCGCGCATCAGCATCAGGGTGTTGATAGGGAATTGGGGATTGAACTTCAGTGGCACGCCATAGCGCTTGGCGTAGCGGTCCAGGTCTTGAAACATGTAGCGGCCCTTGGCGGGGATGGTTGCGGGGGAGGCGTTACCAGTGGCTTTGAAGATACCTCCCAGCAGGATGGGTATGTAGATCAACTGGCTGTCGGTCTGCTCGCAGATCTTCGGCAGTTGGGTATAGGCCAGGTAGGTGGCGGGGCTGCCGAGGTCGAAATAGAACTCCACGGTTTTGCTCATGGTCGATGCGCTCTGCTTATTATTTTTAGGGGGGGTTACCAGCGTTCGCTCCAGGGGCGCAGGTCCAGCTCGAAGGTCCATGCGTCACGGGGCTGGCTGTGCAGGTACCAATAGTTCTCGGCAATGTGCTCTGGATTGAGAATGCCGTCCTGGTCCTTGGTCGCGTACTTTTCGGGGAAACTCTCGCGGATAAAATCGGTATCGATGGCACCGTCGACTACAACATGGGCGACGTGAATGTTCATCGGCCCCAATTCACGCGCCATGCTTTGCGCCAGGGCGCGAATCCCGTGCTTGGCGCCGGCGAACGCCGCAAATCCTGAGGCCCCGCGCAGGCCAGCGGTAGCACCGGTGAACAGGATGGTCCCGCGTTGACGCTTGGCCATGCGCTTGGCCACTTCACGAGCGTTGAGAAAACCCGAGAAGCAGGCCATTTCCCATATCTTGAAATATTTGCGCGCGGTTTCTTCGAGAATACTGCAAGGCACATTGGCGCCGATGTTGAAAACGAACGCTTCGATTGGGCCGATCTGGCTTTCGATCTGCTCAACCAACGCGATCACATCCTCTTCCTTGCGCGCATCGCAGGCAAAGCCGTGGGCGTCACCGCCATCGGCCTTGATGGCGTCCACCAACGGCTGGAGTTTGTCCGCGCTGCGGCGGGTTACACACGCCACAAATCCTTCCTGCGCAAAGCGTTTTGCAATTGCGCCGCCGGTGGCATCCCCTGCACCTACAACCAGTACGACCTTCTTGTTATTCATAGGTAGATCCCTTTGCTAAACGATCGTTAACTAAACGAACGTTATGCTACGATTCGGCAAGCGTCAAGGCGATCAATCCTGAGGGCAAGGCAATGCGTTACTCGGTCAATCACAAACTGGAAACCAAAGAGAAACTACTTGAAAGCAGTGCGGTGTCGGCCAAGAAGTCTGGTTTTTCAACGGTAGGTGTCGACGGTTTGATGAAGGCGATCGGTTTGAGTGGCGGGGCGTTCTACAGTCACTTTTCGTCGAAGGATGAGCTGTTCGCTTCAATCGTCGAGCGTGAGCTGTCTCAAAGCCTGGAGCGTTTAGGGGCGGACCAGAGTCCTGAGAAGCTCCAGCGCTGCCTGAAACACTATCTGAGCATGGCCCATGTCGAGCACCCGGAATCCGGTTGTGCTTTGCCGGCATTGGGGGCTGAGATTGCACGTTCAGACGTGATGATTCGTCAGCAGGCGGAGAACTGGATTTGTCGGCTTCAGAAGAGTTGGGCGCAGGTTCTGGAAAGCGACAGCCTGGCCTGGGCGATTCTGTCGCAATGTATCGGTGCGTTGGTCATTGCGCGAATGCTGGCCACGCCGGACATTCAGCGCGCGGTACTGACGTCCAGTTACGATGAGATTGGCCGCCAGATCGCAGGTCCACGAACCTGACAAGGCGGCATCAATCTATTTGCAGATGACGATCATGCTGCGGCTGGTATAGCCGGCAGGGTTGAGGCCGAACGGGTAATCGCCTGGTTCTTCCACAGCGTCCCCTGACTTGGCGATGACCTTGTAACCTTTGGGAGCGCACGAGTTAGCAGCGCTGGTGTAGCACTTGTCCCAGGATGACGACAGCCCGGAACAGTTGATATGCAGCCCTTTCTTGCCGTGTTTTACCTGGGTTTTCGATGTCGCCGCGCAGCCCGCAACCGCAAGTACGGCGATTAGTATCAAAATTCGTTTCATTACTGTCCTTATAGCGTCCCCGGATCTTTGCGCCCGGGTGTGGCTGCATTCGCTTTCGCTTGAAGCGTTCTGATATCCCTATCTGAAAAATCCATGTCTGGCACTGGGTTACGGGCCTAAACATGGCCTAATTGCGCGGTAAATTCCAGACCCTCGTCAAATCCTGTCTCAATCTGCAGCGACAACAGGCTTGGCCGCACTCCCCATCGTCATGGTTGCGCCTATGGAAGCCAGAATGATGCACATGATGGCCATCCATTGTGACAGTGATAGGTATTCATGGAGAAACAACAGGCCTGACAGTGCGCCGATCGCAGGTTCAATGCTCATCAACGTGCCGAATGTCCGGGTCGGGATTCGGGTGAGGGCGACCATCTCCAGCGTGTAGGGCACGGCGGTGGACAGAATGGCGACAGCGATGGCCACGGGGATCAGTGAGGGAGTGAGCAGTGCTGCGCCAGCATGGAAGATGCCGATAGGGGCCACAAAAAGTGCCGCAATCATCACCCCGAGTGCCGCGGTCTGCACACCATTGTCGGCGCCGGCCTTTTGGCCGAACAGAATGTACAGCGCCCAGCAGACACCTGCGCCCAATGCATAACCGGCGCCTACCAGATCTATTCCCGCGGTAGCTTCTCCCATAGGTATTAACAGCAGCAAGCCGACGGCGGCCAGGGCGATCCACAAAAAGTCGATCGCGCGACGTGAGGCGTAGATGGCTACCGCCAGTGGGCCGGTGAATTCCAGCGCAACCGCGATACCAAGGGGGACGGTTTGCAAGGACATATAGAAGAGGAAGTTCATGCCGCCCAACGCCATTCCGTAGACGATGACGGTGCGCAAGGATTTTGCGGTGAGCTTCGCTCGCCAGGGGCGCAGTATCAACATCATGATCACGCTGGCGAAGATCAGCCGCAGGGTGGTGGTCCCTTGCGCACCGATAATGGGGAACATGCTTTTAGCAAGGGAGGCTCCCGACTGGATGGATGCCATGGCTATCAATAGCAGGCCAACCGAAAACAGGGTCGAGGCAAGGCTGCGAGGTTGGTCATTCATGGCGTGGCATCGTCCGAAGTAGGAAGCGAGAATGTTACTGGGCAATATACTGCGCACTCATGGCGGGCGCGTCTATATATAAGCAGCGATTTTGAGCACCCTTATAGAAAAGCTCAATTAAGGGTTGACGGCAGATTCTGGAAGTCTATAATTCGCCCCACTTCCGGCGCAGTCGAAACGGAAAACTCCTTGGTAAACAATGAGTTGCGCAGTTTTCGACAGCGAGTTGCTTCAGGTCATCGAAGCCCAGAAGGAGTTGAAGGAGCGGGGTGGTTTGGCTCTTTTGACGATTCGATCTTCTCGGTCGACAGCGGTGTAAAAGAGGTGTTGACAGCAGCGAGTAACGCTGTAGAATTCGCCTCCCGCTAACGAGAGATCGCAAGCGCAAGTGGTTGAAGTTGCAAAGGAAACTTTGAAAACTTCGAAAAAT
>NZ_SOPU01000015.1:0-474 GCF_004402115.1 Pseudomonas sp. F01002
TCGGGGTCAGCTGCTCGAATTTGCCACCGGTGGTCCCGGTGATGGTGGTGCTGACGGTGCTGCCGTTCTGATAAACGTCATTGGCCGGGGTGTCGACGTTCACGGAGCCGGTGGTTTTGCCGGCTTCGATGGTGATGGTCGAGCCGTTGGACAGGGTGACAGTGACCGGCGTTTGAGCAGGATTGGTCAGGGTCGCGGTGTAGGTGATCTGGCCGCCTTCGGTGACTGTAGATCCCGCCGTCAGTGTGACGGTGGTGGTGTCCGGCGAGTCGGTAATGGTGGTCACGGCCGGAGCCGGGTTTGGCACCAGGTTCTCGAAGTTGCCGCCGGTGGCGCCAGTGATCGTGGTGCTAACGGTGCTGCCGTTCTGATAAACGTCATTGGCCGGGGTGTCGACGTTCACGGAGCCGGTGGTTTTGCCAGCGTCGATGGTGATGATCGAGCCGTTGGACAACGTGATGGTGACCGGCGTCT
>NZ_SOPU01000015.1:489-18114 GCF_004402115.1 Pseudomonas sp. F01002
GCGCCGGGTTGGTCAATGTCGCGGTGTAAGTGATCTGGCCGCCTTCGGTAACGTTGGCGCCAGCGGTCAAGGTGACCGTGGTGGTATCGACGGTGTCAGTGACCTGGGTCACGGCCGGGGTTGTCGGCGGGGTGACGATGATGCCGCTGCCGCCCGTGGTGCCGGTGACGGACACGTTGATTTGGGTCGGGTCGCTATAGACAGTGTCGTTCGGCGCGAGCGGGACGTTGACGGTACCGGTCAACTGGCCGGCCTGGATCACAATTACCGAGCCATTGGACAGGGTAATGGTCAGGTCGGTCAGCGGAGCCTGGGTCAACGTGGCGGTGTAAACCAGCACGCCACCGGCCTCGGTGATGGTCGGCGTGGCGCTCAAGGTCAGGGTCGACTCGCGCTGCACGTTGGCGCTGGTATCGGCAGTCTGGCCGCCGATGGTGTTCTGTGCAGCCAAAGCGGCAGTGCCGATGCCCGCAGTCGGGAAACCAATGGTCGGGTCGACCCGGCCAGCGGTTGCATCCAGCAACACGAAGCTGTGGCCGCCACCCGCCGCGCCGCCTGTGCCGGCAGCTGTCGGGCCGGCCGCGGTGGCTTCAAGATCGGTGGTCGGGTCGGCACCGGCAACGATGGCTTGCTGCAGCTCTTCAACCGATGGCGCGGCTTGTGCAGTGGCTTGTGCCAGGTCAGTGCTGGAATCCGGGTCGCTGCCGCTCCATTGAGTGTCGCGGCCCAGGTCCAGGGTCCGGCCGTCAGCCAGTTCGAGCGTAATGGCGCCAGCCGCACCGGTGTCTACCTGATCGCCGACAAACAACCGATCGCCTTCAACGAGTACGCGGCGCACGCCCTCTGGGGACACAGCGAAAACCTGACCGACAATGCTTTTGACGATGGCCACAACACTGCTCATTGAAGACTCTCCGGGTGTCACATTCAGTAGACTTCCATGGACCTGAGAGCGGTTGATCGCGCTCAGTCTGGATGTACTTTCAAGATATTAGAGGCACAACTTTGACGCGGTTATTCGTCAACAAATTGGCTATATTTTTTCGCTATAAACTTTATGCCAAACTATTGACCTTGTGCCTGTCATCCTAAACACTCGCCTCCGTAATGTCACATTGATATTTCGGTGCCGACCTGCCGCGCAGAGTGTGACGCAGTTCCAAAATTCAACTTTCCGACAAGCGGTCATTCCGGTTGTCATCATCCGATGCAGCGGCACGTTCTGCAGTGATTCAAGACAAGCAATTCCGGGAAACTCCAATAATGCGTTTGCACCTGCTCACGGTTTTACCCTTCGCCCTTGCCGCCAGTTTTGTTCAGGCGCAGTCCCTTCCGGAGGCCATGCAACAGGCACTGGATGTCCATCCGGAGATCCAGGCAGGCGTTAACAGTCGATTGGCCGCGGATTATCAGTTAAAGGCAGCAAAAGGGGGATACCTCCCACGGGTCGATCTGCTGGGCGGTTATGGTCGCGAAGGCACTGACAACGTCACCACGCGTGCCGCTGGCAACAACAATCACTGGGAAACCCTGAATCGCAGCGAATCGAGCGTGCGGTTGTCGCAAATGGTTTTTGACGGTTTTGCGACGTCGAGTGAAGTGGGGCGTCAACAAGCCACTGTTAATTCCCGCGCCTACTCCTTGCTGGGCACGTCCGAACGCACCGCGCTCACCGTCGCTCAGGTGTATCTCGACGTGTTGACCCGCCGCGAATTCGTACGCCTGGCAACCGAGAACCTGAAGAGCCACGAACGGATTTTCGACCAGATCAAACTGCGCACCCAGCGCGGCGTGGGCAGCGGCGCCGACCTCGATCAGGCCGAAGCGCGTATGGCTCAGGCCCGCAACAACCTGATCACCGAGCAGACCAACCTGGCTGACGCCGAGACCAACTTCCTCAGCGCCGTCGGCCAGATGCCCGATCAGTTGGAGCGTCCTTCCGATTTCATGGCGCTGTTGCCGGCCAACCTGAATGAAGCCCGGACGCAGATGCTGGAAAACAGCCCGATCTTGCGTTCCGCCGAATCTGACATCGCCGCTGCCGAGAAACAGTACGAAGCCGCCAAGTCGAGCTTCTACCCGCGCTTCGATGCCGAATTGGGTCGCACTGCCGACAACGATCTCGACGGCCAGAACGGTCACAGCAATGAATGGCAGGCCATGTTGCGCATGCGCTTCAATTTGTATGCCGGCGGCAGCAACAAGGCTGATCTGGAATCCAAGTCCTACCTGTCCACCCAGGCACTGGATATTCGCAACAACGCCTTGCGCGTATTGAACGAAGAGCTGGGTCTGGCCTGGAATGCCTTGAACAACGCCAATGCCCAAGTGCCGATCGCCCAGCAGTATGTCGATCACAGCACCCGCGTGCGCACCGCCTATCAGAAGCAGTTCGGTCTGGGCGAGCGCACGTTGCTCGACCTGCTCGACAGCGAAAACGAGCTGTTCTCGGCTTCTCGTCGCCTGGCGGAGATCAAAAACATTCAGTTATTTACTCAGTACCGAATCAAGGCGACCATGGGCGAGTTGCTCAAGAGCCAGGGAGTGGTCGCACCGTTGGCATCCGTTGTGCAGAACGACGTGAAGCCGAAGGTTCAACTGCCCGGTATGAATTGAGCAGAACCTTCATTGTTCAATTGTTAGCCAAGAGTGCCGAGCGTGGAATCAGAAGTCAGTCGAGTTCAACTCATCCATGATCCACGCGCGCTGCACGACGATCCGTTACTGGACGGCTTGCTGGCTCTCTGCACCCTGCATCAGAAACCGGCCAGCGCCGCGATGTTGACCACCGGCCTGCCGTTGCCCAAGCAGCGTCTGAGTGTTGAACTGCTACCCCGCGCGGCAGCTCGCGCCGGTCTGCAAGGGCGGGTGCTGGTACGCAAACTGGAGCAGATCCCGGCGATTGCCATGCCGGCGCTGTTGCTGCTCAAGGATGGTCGCAGTGCCGTCCTGCTGGGTTGGCTAGGTGACGACCAGGCGCGCCTGCTGCTCAGCGAAAGCGATGGCGGCGAAAGTGTCGTCAGCCGCGAACTGCTGGCCGATGACTACATCGGCAAAGTGTTCTTCGCTCAACCCCAGCACAAATTCGACGTCAATCACGGCACGCTGATCCCGCGCGCGCGCTCGTGGTTCCGCGACACCCTCAAGCGTTCGCGCTGGCTGTACGCCGACGCCATTGCTGCCAGTTTCCTGATCAACATTATTGCCATGGCCGCGCCGCTGTTCGTGATGAACGTCTACGACCGCGTCGTGCCGAACCAGGCCGAATCGACCCTGTGGGTATTGGCCATCGGCATCACCGGGGCGTACCTGTTCGACCTGATCCTCAAGAGCCTGCGTAGCCTCTGCCTGGACCTGGCCGGGAAGAAAACCGACCTGATCATCTCGGCCACGTTGTTCGAGCGCATCGTCGGCATGGCCATGAAGTACCGCCCTGCACGGGTCGGCAGCTTCGCCCAGAACATCCATGAGTTTCAGAGCCTGCGGGACTTTCTTGCTTCGCTGACCCTCACCAGCCTGATCGACCTGCCGTTTACGCTGTTGATCTTCATGGTCATCGCGATTCTCGGCGGGCATCTGGTGTGGATTCCAGTGCTGGCGTTCCCGATTGCCCTGCTCATCGGCTATGCCTTGCAGAAGCCGCTGGTGGCGACCATGGAGCGAACCATGGCCCTGGGCGCGGAGCGGCAGTCGAGCCTGATCGAAACCCTCGCCGGCCTCGATGCAGTGAAGGTCAACAACGCCGAAAGCGAGCGCCAATATCAGTGGGAGCAGACCATCGGCACCCTCAGTCGCCTCGAGCTGCGGGTGAAAATGCTCTCCGGTCTGGCGATGAACATCACCTTGCTGATCCAGCAACTGGCCGGGGTGATCATGATCGTCTTCGGCGTGTACCAGATCATCGACGGTCACCTGAGCATGGGCGGTTTGATCGCTTGCTACATGCTCAGCGGCCGCGCTCTCAGCCCGCTGGCCTCGCTGTCTGGCCTGCTGACCCGTTACCAGCAAGCGCGGGTGACCATGACCTCGGTCGATCAGATGATGGAGCTGCCGCAAGAGCGCAACTTCGAGGAACGCCCACTGAGCCGCAAGGTGCTGCAAGGCGCCATCGAATGCCGGCAGATGAACTTCACCTACCCGAACCAACAGAACGCGGCATTGAAGAACATCAGCCTGATCATCAAGCCTGGCGAGAAGATCGGCATCATCGGTCGCAGCGGCTCGGGGAAAAGCTCCCTGGCCAAACTGCTCGTAGGCCTCTACCAGCCGGACGATGGCGCCCTGTTGGTGGATGGCGTCGATATCCGTCAGATCGACGTCAGCGAATTGCGCCACAACATTGGCTACGTGGCTCAGGACATTCAGCTGCTGGCCGGCACCCTGCGCGACAACCTCGTGTCGGGCGCACGCTATGTCGAAGACGAAATGGTGCTGCAAGCGGCCGAGTTGGCCGGCGTCCACGAATTCGCCCGTCTGCACCCACAAGGTTATGAGCTGCAAGTCGGCGAGCGTGGGCAGAACCTGTCTGGCGGTCAGCGCCAGAACGTTGCCCTGGCCCGTGCGTTACTGCTCAACCCGCCGATCCTGCTGCTCGACGAACCGACCAGTGCCATGGACAACACCGGTGAAGAACGCCTAAAGCAACGCCTCGCGGCGGTGGTTGAAAACAAAACCGTGGTGCTGGTGACGCACCGGGCTTCGCTGTTGTCGCTGGTGGATCGTCTGATCGTCATCGACCGCGGGCAGGTTCTTGCCGACGGCCCGAAAGCCGCCGTGATGGAAGCGTTGAAGAAGGGGCAGATCAGTGTTGCTTAAGTCGGGTTTCAAGAATTCGATCGGCCGTTACTTCAAAGGCTCCGATTCGCTGCATGGCCAGCCACTTCCCGAGGTCAACAAAGCGCTGATCGAGGACGCCCCACGCGTGGTGCGGCTGACCATCTGGGCGATCATCGGCTTCTTCGTGTTCCTGATGCTCTGGGCCAACTTCGCCGTGATCGACGAAGTCACAAAGGGCGACGGCAAAGCCATTCCGTCGTCCAAGATCCAGAAAATCCAGAACCTGGAGGGCGGCATCGTCTCCGAGTTGTACGTGACCGAAGGGCAGATCGTCGAAGCTGGCGCACCGCTGATTCGCCTGGACGACACGCGATTCGCCTCCAACGTCGGCGAAACCGAAGCCGATCGGCTGTCGATGCTGCTGCGAGTCGAACGCTTGAGCGCAGAAGTCGACGACCGTCCGCTGAACTTCCCGGCTGACGTGCTGAAGGCTGTTCCCGGTCAGGCGGCCAGCGAGGAGTCGCTGTACATCAGCCGCCGTCAGCAGCTGCACGATGAAATTGGCGGTTTGGAGGAGCAGTTGATCCAGCGTCAGCAAGAGCTGCGCGAGTTCACTTCCAAGCAGTCGCAGTACCGTAGCGGTCTCGCGTTGCAGCGTCAGGAAATCGACATGTCCGAGCCGTTGGTGGCCCAGGGCGCGGTATCGCCGGTTGAAGTGCTGCGACTCAAGCGCGCCGAGGTTGAAACCCGCGGGCAACTGGACGCTACCACTCTTACCATTCCTCGCGCCCAATCGGCGATCAAGGAAGTGCAGCGCAAGATCGACGAGACTCGCGGCAAATTCCGCAGCGAAGCACTGACTCAACTCAATGAAGCACGCACTGACCTGAACAAGGCCCAGGCCACCGGCAAGGCGCTGGAAGACCGGGTCAGCCGGACGCTGGTGACATCGCCGGTGCGCGGCATCGTCAACAAGTTGCTGGTGAACACCATTGGCGGCGTGATCCAGCCGGGCAGCGACCTGGTGGAAATCGTGCCGCTGGACGACACCTTGCTGGTGGAAGCGAAGATTCGCCCGCAGGACATTGCGTTCCTGCATCCGGGGCAGGAAGCGACGGTGAAGTTCACGGCGTATGACTACACCATTTACGGTGGGCTGAAGGCCAAGCTTGAGCAGATCGGGGCTGACACCATCACCGACGAAGATAAGAAAACCACTTACTACATCATCAAGCTGCGCACTGATCGCAGCCACCTGGGGACGGATGAAAAGCCGTTGCTGATCATCCCGGGGATGGTGGCTTCGGTGGACATCATCACCGGCAAGAAGACCATTCTCAGCTACCTGCTCAAGCCGATTATTCGGGCGCGCGCCGAGGCGTTGCACGAGCGATAGTTCTCGGCTGGGGCTAATGGCCCCTTCGCGAGCAAGCCCGCTCCCACATTGGTTCTGTGATCAACACACATCCAATGTGGGAGCGGGCTTGCTCGCGAAGAGGCCCAAAAGGCAACACACCTCAAAAGCCATATAGTTATTCGCTAACGGTATTTAAATTCACGTTCTTATACCTATAAAGTCATCCCCCTGCGTACCTGCCGACCAATCGGCGCGCCGCACGACACGAACCAACACGGGACCTCCGTGAGTTTCTTGATCGACGCGCGCGCCTTTGAGCGTGCCGTGCGTGGGAGTGATTTATGTCTGCAGCACCGGCTTCCCCAAGCGCCGCGAACATCGCGCCGCAAACCTTCGACATCCGCCCGTTCAGTGGCGCTGTCGGTGCCGAAATCATCGGTCTCGACCTGTCCCGCCCGATCAATGATCAGGACTTCGCCCGCATCCACCGCGCGCACCTGGAACATCACGTCGTGGTGTTCCGCGATCAACGCATTACCCCCGAGCAGCAGATCGCTTTCAGCCGCCGTTTCGGCGTGTTGCAGATTCATGTGCTCAAGCAATTCCTGCTCGCCGGGCATCCGGAAATCCTCATCGTTTCCAACATCATCGAAAATGGCCAATCCATCGGCCTCGGCGATGCCGGCAAGTTCTGGCATTCCGACCTTTCCTATAAAGAGCTGCCAAGCCTGGGCTCGATGCTGCACGCCCAGGAGCTGCCATCCGAGGGCGGCGACACTCTCTTCGCCGACATGCATAAAGCCTGGGACAACCTGCCCGAAGCGCTGCGCAAAGCCGTCGAAGGTCGCTCGGCCGCGCACTCTTACACCGCGCGCTACAGCGAGACCAAATTCGAAGGCAACTGGCGCCCGACGCTGACGCCAGAGCAACTCGCTCAGGTCGCCGAAGTGGTTCATCCGATCGTCCGCACACACCCGGAAAACGGCCGTAAGGCGTTGTTCGTCAGTGAGGGTTTCACCACGCGCATCGTTGGTTTGCCGGAAGACGAAAGCAAGCAACTGCTCGACGAGCTTTACGCCCACAGCGTGCTGCCGCAAAACATCTACCGCCATCAATGGGAGGCCCACGACCTGGTGTTCTGGGACAACCGTTCGCTGATTCATCTCGCCGCCGGATGCCCGAGCTACCTGCGCCGCAAGTTGTATCGCACCACCATCCAGGGCGACGTGCCTTTCTGATTTGTCGGAGAAACTCTCATGTCCAAACGTCTTCCATTTGCACCGTTGGCCGCGGCCATCGGCCTGGGTTTCAGCTTGATCGCCGGCAGCCTGGTGGCGCCGACCGTGGCCCACGCTGAAGGTGAAATCCGCATCGCCGAGCAGTTCGGCATTGTTTATCTGTTGCTCAATGTGGTGCGCGATCAAAACCTGATCGAGAAGTATGGCAAGCAGGAAGGCATCGACATCAAGGTCGACTGGACCCAGCTCTCCGGCGGGGCGGCGGTCAACGATGCGTTGCTCTCCGGTTCCATTGATATTGCCGGTGCGGGCGTCGGCCCGCTGCTGACCATCTGGGACCGCACCCACGGCAAGCAGAACGTCAAAGCGGTCGCCTCCCTCGGCAACTTTCCGTACTACCTGGTGAGCAATAATCCCAAGGTCAAAACCATCGCTGACTTCACCGAGAAGGACCGCATCGCGGTGCCGGCGGTCGGCGTGTCGGTGCAGTCGCGCATCCTGCAATACGCGGCCGCCAAGCAGTGGGGTGACAAGGAATTCAATCGCCTCGACAAGTACACCATCGCCGTTCCGCACCCCGACGCCACGGCGGCGCTGATTGCCGGCGGCACCGAGTTGACCGGGCACTTTTCCAACCCGCCGTTCCAGGATCAAGAGCTGGCTAACCCTAACGTCCACGTTGTGCTCAATTCCAATGACGTGCTCGGCCCGAACTCGCCGACGGTGCTGTTCGCCACCGAGAAATTCCGCGACGAGAACCCGAAAACCTATAAAGCGTTCGTCCAGGCGCTGACTGAAGCGGCCGAGTTTGCCCAGAACGATAAAGGCGCGGCGGCGGATACTTACATCCGCGTTACCAAGGCCAAAATCGACCGTGCCGCGCTGCTGAAAATCATCGATAACCCGCAGTTCGAATTCAGCGTCACGCCGAAAAACACTTACCCGCTGGCCGAATTCCTCTACCGCGTCGGCGCGATCAAAAACAAACCGGACTCGTGGAAGGACTACTTCTTCCAGGACGCCAAACCGCTGCAAGGGAGCTGACCGAGATGAACGCCCCTTTGCAAGGCCACACGGTCAGCAAACCGATCGCGGCAGCCCAAGCGCTGCTGTCGGTCGACAACGTCAGCCTCGAATACCGCACGCCTCAGCGTGTGGTTCGTGCGACCCATCAGGTCAGTTTTGAAATCGATCCGGCAGACCGCTTTGTGCTGCTCGGTCCGTCCGGTTGCGGCAAGTCAACGTTGCTCAAGGCGGTCGCCGGGTTCATCCAGCCCTGTGAAGGCGAGATTCGTCTTCAGGGGCAAACCGTTCATGCCCCGGGGCCGGACCGAATCGTGGTGTTCCAGGAATTCGATCAACTGCCGCCGTGGAAAACCGTCAAACAGAACGTGATGTTTCCGCTGCTGGCCTCGAAAACCCTTAAGCGCAAAGAGGCCGAGGAACGAGCGTTGCACTACCTGGACAAGGTCGGTCTGGCGGCGTTTGCCGACGCCTACCCGCATACCTTGTCCGGCGGCATGAAAGCGCGTGTGGCGATTGCTCGTGCGCTGGCCATGCAGCCGAAAATCCTCTTGATGGACGAACCCTTCGCCGCCCTGGACGCGCTTACCCGCCGCAAGATGCAGGAAGAATTGCTGCTGCTCTGGGAAGAAGTGCGCTTCACGCTGCTGTTCGTCACGCACTCCATCGAAGAAGCGCTGGTGGTGGGCAATCGAATCCTGCTGCTATCGCCGCATCCGGGGCGGGTGCGAGCCGAGGTCCACAGCCATCAATACGACTTGCACAGCCTCGGTGGCGTGGCCTTTCAGGAGTCGGCGCGGCGCATTCATCGGTTGTTGTTCGATGAAGGTCAGTCCCCGGAAGCCGAGCGTGAGCTGGATTTCTCCGACATCCGCATTGCTTATTGAGCCATTGAGAGGAGTGCCCGATGAGCCTTTTATCATCCCCGCGTGAAGAGTTTGAAACGGTGTTACAGCCGCTGACGAGCGTGCCGCTGGAGCGTGAATTACCGCTCGGTCAGCGCCTGTGGCAACAAGGCTGGTTACGCAAAAGCCTGATCCTGATTTTGCTCGCGGTCCTGTGGGAGGTGGTTGCCCGCGTTCAGAACAACGACCTGCTGCTGCCGAGCTTTCTGCAAACCGGGAGCGCGCTGTACGACGGTTTGCTCAGTGGCGAGTTGCTGGGCAATGTGTGGATTTCGCTGGTGGTGCTGCTCAAGGGGTACTTGATCGGCATTGTGCTGGCGTTTGCCCTGACCACTTTGGCGGTGTCGACGCAGTTCGGTCGCGATCTATTGAGTACGTTGACCTCGATGTTCAACCCGCTGCCGGCGATTGCGCTATTGCCGTTGGCGCTGCTGTGGTTCGGCCTGGGGCAGAACAGCCTGATTTTCGTATTGGTGCATTCGGTGCTCTGGGCCTTGGCGTTGAACACTTATGCCGGGTTCCTCGGTGTCTCGGAAACCCTGCGCATGGCTGGGCGCAATTACGGCCTCAAAGGCATGCGCTTCGTGCTGTTCATTCTGATTCCGGCAGCGCTGCCGTCGATTCTCGCCGGGCTGAAAATCGGCTGGGCCTTTGCCTGGCGCACACTGATCGCCGCTGAATTGGTGTTCGGTGCCACCAGTGGCAAGGGTGGCTTGGGCTGGTACATCTTCCAGAACCGCAATGAGCTGTACACCGACAAGGTGTTTGCCGGATTGGCGGTGGTGATCCTGATCGGCTTGCTGGTGGAAAACCTGGTGTTCAGCACGTTGGAGCGGGTCACGGTGAAGCGTTGGGGGATGCAGCGGTAAGATTTGCGGTGTTTGATCTGGCCCCTTCGCGAGCAAGCCCGCTCCCACAAGGGTTCTTTGTCGAATACAAAATCTGCATTCAGTGAAGATCCACTGTGGGAGCGGGCTTGCTCGCGAAGAGGCCAGCCCAGCCAACACATCAGCCGGAGGATGTTTGCTAGCATTGCGCCTGAGTCAACCCAGATCAGACACGAGTGCTCAGCATGCAACTCCCGGACATGAACCTGTTGGTCGCCCTCGACGCCTTGCTCGACGAGGGCAGTGTGGTGGGCGCCGCGCGGCGCATGAACCTCAGCCCGGCGGCCATGAGCCGGACGCTGACGCGCATTCGCGAGGCTATCGGCGATCCGATTCTGGTGCGCGCCGGCCGTGGTTTGGTGCCGACGCCCAAGGCGCTGGCGTTGCGCGAACAGGTGCGTGACGTGGTGGAGCAGGCCACGCTGTTGTTTCGCTCGGCCGATGCGGTGGAGCTGGGTTCGTTACGGCGGCGTTTCAACATCCGCGCCAATGACTTTTTCGTCGGGGTATATGGCGGCAAGTTGTTCGATACGCTTGATCGCCAGGCACCGCACTGCGAACTGCGCTTTGTGCCGGAAGGCGATGGCGATGATGAGGCGCTGCGCGAAGGGCGGATTGATCTGAGCGTCAGCAACACCCGGCCGTTGACCCCGGAAGTAAAGATTCAGAATCTGTTCTCTACACATTTCGTCGGCCTGGTTCGCGAAGACCATCCGCTGTTCGACGAAGAGATCACGGCCGAGCGTTACGCCGGGTTTTCCCATATCAGCATGTCCCGTCGTGGCATTGCCCGTGGCCCGATCGATACCGCGCTCAGTGCCTTGGGGCTGGAGCGGCGGGTGGCGGTGATTGCGCCGAGTTTCCACGCGGCGATGTTTGCCTTGCCTGACTCCGATTTGATTCTGCCGGTGCCTAAGGAGGCATTGCTGAGTGTCCAGCGCCTGGGCCTGAAGCTGCGCTCCTTCACGCTGCCGATTCCGCTGCCGACCATTATGCTGACCCAGTCTTGGCATCCGCGCTTCGACAAAGACCCGGCGCACCGCTGGTTGCGTGAAACCCTCAAGAGTTGTTGCGACGAAACATGGTTGGCCGCGCAGCCTTGAAGATCAAAAGATCGCAGCCTTCGGCAGCTCCTACAGATGTACGCGAAACCGTGTAGGAGCTGCCGAAGGCTGCGATCTTTTGATCTATGACGGAATCATTGCGTCTGACGCACTTATAAGCTTCCAATAAGTCAATTTTCGTAAGGTCCCGCGCTTCTTAAAATGCTTCGGTATTCCCCTTCCGGAGCTGCAGTCATGACTTCCCTCACGGTCACGGCACCTCTCGCCGCGGCCAGCCCGACGACCGCTGTCGCGCCACCGGTCTTTGGTCCGCGGATCATCATCGGCCTGGTGGGCGTGTTGTTGGCGGTGCTGGTGTCGGGCCTGAACGAAATGGTGACCAAGGTTGCCCTCGCCGACATCCGCGGCGCATTGGCCATCGGCTACGACGAAGGCACCTGGTTGGTCGCCAGTTACACCGCGACCTCGGTGGCGGCCATGGCTTTTGCGCCGTGGTGCTCGATGACGTTCTCACTGCGACGGTTCACCCTCTGCGCCATCAGTGCATTCACCCTGTTGGGCGTGTTGTGCCCGTTCGCTCCAAACTACGAAAGCCTGCTGGTCATGCGCACCTTGCAAGGCCTGGCCGGCGGCGCGTTGCCGCCGATGCTGATGACCGTCGCGCTGCGCTTTTTGCCGGCCAACGTGAAGCTTTATGGGCTGGCCGGTTATGCCCTGACCGCGACGTTCGGTCCGGGGCTCGGCATTCCGCTGGCCGGGTTGTGGACCGAACACGTCGGATGGAAATGGACCTTCTGGCAAATCATCGCGCCGTGCCTGATCGCCATGCTCGCGGTGGCGTATGGCTTGCCCCAGGACCCGTTGCGCCTGGAGCGCTTCAAGCAATTCAACTGGCGCGGCTTGCTGCTGGGGTTTCCGGCGATCTGCATGCTGGTGATCGGCATTTTGCAAGGCAATCGGCTGGACTGGTTCGAGTCGAGCCTGATCTGCGGATTGCTCGGCGGTGGGTTGCTGCTGTTGGTGCTGTTCCTGATCAACGAATGGTCGCAACCGATGCCGTTTTTCAAGCTGCAGATGCTTGGCATCCGCAACTTATCGTTCGCTTTGCTGACCTTGGCCGGGGTGTTGGTGGTGCTGCTGGCGGTGATCATTATTCCGTCCAGTTACCTGGCGCAGGTCCAGGGTTATCGCCCGGTTCAGACCGCGCCGATCATGCTGCTGGCAGCGTTACCGCAGTTGATCGCGCTGCCGTTGGTGGCGGCGTTGTGCAACCTGCGCTGGGTTGATTGCCGCTGGGTGCTGGGGATCGGCCTGAGCATGCTGACGCTGTCCTGCATCGGTGGGTCGCAGCTGACGTCGGTGTGGATTCGCGACGACTTCTATGTGCTGCAACTGCTGCAAATCTTCGGTCAGCCGATGGCGGTGCTGCCGTTGTTGATGCTCTCGACCGGCAGCATCAGCCCGATGGAAGGGCCCTTCGCTTCGGCCTGGTTCAACACCGTAAAAGGCCTGGCGGCGGTGATCGCCACCGGTGTGCTGGAGGCGTTGACCACCTCAAGGCTGCATTTCCACTCGATGATGCTGGTGGACAACCTCGGCAACTCACCTCTGGTCGACAGCGATAGCGCGGGCCTTGCCCACCGGCTGCATGAGCATGCCGTGGTGCTGACGGCATCGGATCTTTATCTGTGCATGGCCGGCGTCGCACTGGCGCTGATCCTGCTGATCTTCTGGCTGCCGACGCGGATCTATCCGCCGCGTGCACCGACTTGAATGCTTCACTGAAACAGAAGGTTTTTATGACGACTCAATCAAAGCAAAAAGTGGCCGTTGGCGTCGCCGCGGTGGTGGCGCTCGGTGTGCTGGTGTATTTGCTGGCGCCCGGCCTGTTCGGCAAGCGTACGCAGCAGAACACCAATGACGCCTTTGTCTCGGCGGACTTCACGCTGGTGGTGCCGCGCGTGGCCGGGTTCATCAAGGAAGTGCTGGTGGAGGACAACCAGCAGGTCAAGGCCGGGCAGTTGCTGGCGTTGATTGATGACCGGGATCTGCGCGCCGCCGCCCAGGCGGCAGACGCCGAAACGCTGGTGGCTAGGGCGCAACTGCAAAATGCCCGTGCGACCCTTGAGCGTCAGGCTTCTGTGATCGCTCAGGCCCAGGCCACGGTCGTGTCGGCCAAGGCTGAAATGGCCTTCGCCGAGCATGAATTGAACCGCTACAACCATCTCGCCGGAGTGGGCGCCGGCACGGTGCAGAACGCCCAACAAGCGCGGACTCGCATCGATCAGGCCGCCGCGCGGCTGGCGAACGTGACGGCGGTGCTGGCGGCGGAGCGCAAGCAGGTGGAGATCCTCACCGCTCAGCGTGACGCGGCGGAAGGAGGATTGAAACGGGCGCAAGCGGCGCTGGAAATGGCCAGCTACGAGCTGTCCTACACACGCATCGTCGCGCCTCAGGACGGTATGGTCGGCGAGCGCGCCGTTCGGGTCGGCGCCTATGTCACGCCGGGGAGCAAAATCCTCGCGGTGGTGCCGCTTGCTCAGGCTTATGTGGTTGCTAATTTTCAGGAGACCCAACTGACCGACGTGCAGCCGGGGCAGGACGTGCAAGTGCGTGTCGACAGCCTCGGCGGCCAGGCCCTGAGCGGTCGCGTCGAGAGCATCGCACCGGCCACGGGTGTGACGTTCGCCTCGGTCAAGCCGGACAACGCCACCGGTAACTTCACCAAGGTGGTGCAGCGGATTCCGGTGAAAATCATCCTCGATCCGGGTCAGCCATTGGCCGAACGGTTGCGAGTGGGGATGTCGGTTGAGGCGAGTATTGATACGGCTAGCACCGGCGAGCATGAGGTCGTTCAACGATGAAGATCTTGGACGACTGCTCTGACGTCTTCGCGAGCAAGCCCGCTCCCACAGGGGGCCGCATTTCAATGTGGGAGCGGGCTTGCTCGCGAAGAGGCCGGTGGCCTCAACTCACCTTTTGCGCCTTGTTTGTCATGAGCCTTTCAGCCTGTACCGTCGGCCCGGACTTCCAGAAACCTCAGGCACCGCAAATCGCCGAGTGGTCGAAACCATCTAGGTCCGCCGCCAGCCAAGCCGTCGCCGAAACCATGGACGAACGCTGGTGGGAAGTGTTCTGCGCCCCGAAACTCTCGGCCCTGACTCAACGCGCCCTGACCGATAACCTCGACCTGAAACTCGTCAGCAGCCGCTTGCAGCAAAGCCGCGCTGTGCGTCAGGTGATCACCGCCGACCGTTACCCCAATACCGCCGCCACTGGCAGCTACGGGCGTAAACGCAACAGCGGCGAAGGCTTGAACGATCCGTCGGGACACAGCGGTGACTCGGCGTACAACCTGTGGGACGCGGGCTTCTCCGCATCCTGGGAACTGGATTTCTGGGGCCGTGTGCGCCGTGAAACCGAAGCCGCCGACGCTACCCTGGAAGTCGCGGAAAACGACCGACGCGGCGTGCTGCTGTCGGTGCTCGCCGAAACCGCTCAGGACTACATTCAGCTGCGCGGTGTGCAAAGTACGCGCGCCGTCACCGAGGAGAACCTCGACGTCGCCCGCCACAGCCTGAAGCTTTCGCAGCTGCGCCTGGCCGACGGTGTCGCCACCGACCTGGATGTCGCCGAAGCCGCCGCCCAAGTAGCGGCTATCGAGTCGCGTCTGCCTGCGCTGGAGCAGCGCCAGTCGCAACTGATCAACGCCTTGAGCTTGCTGATGGGCGAGCCGCCGCAAGCGCTGTCTGCCGAGTTATCCACAGACGCGCCGGTGCCGCAAACCCCGCGTCAAGTCGCCATCGGTCTGCCGTCGCAACTGGCCGAACGTCGCCCGGACATCCGCCAGGCCGAAGCCCGCCTGCATGCCGCAACCGCGAGCATTGGTGTGGCCAAGGGCGATTTCTATCCGCGGATCACCCTGTTGGGCAACATCGGATCGCAAGCCATGCAACTCAGCGATTTCGGCTCCTGGGGCTCACGGTCTTTCGGTATCGGTCCGCAATTCAGCTTGCCGCTGTTTGACGGCGGTCGCCTGCGCGGCGTGCTGCACTTGCGCGAAGCCCAACAACAGGAAGCCGCCATCGCCTACCAGCAAACCGTGCTGCGCGCCTGGCATGAAATCGATGATCAACTGACGGCCTACAGCGCCAGCCAACTGCGTCGCGACAGCCTTGCCGAAGCCGTCCGCCAAAACCAGATCGCCCTGCGCACCGCGCAACAGCAGTATGTGGACGGGGTGGTGGATTTCGTTAACGTGCTGACGGTGCAAGGCGCGTTGTTGGCGACTCAGGAGCAGTTTGTGGAAAGTTCGACCGGGGTGTCGTTGGCGATGGTCGGGTTGTACAAGGCGTTGGGTGGGGGATGGGAGTCGGTGTATCCGGTGACAGAGACGGCACCGCGTTGACTTGCTTGTATGAATCCGCATGTATGCCATAGGGCATCGATATTGCGCTCCGACAGAATTCCACACTCAGCCCGATGAACTGGTTGGATAGTGTTGAGGTTGTGCGGGTGGGGCATTTTGTTTGCAGCAGTTTTAACGGGAATTGCGGGGTGTAATCCGCATAGTTAAAGGCGAAAGGTAAGCCAGCATCGACGACGGCGCTGTGGCTGTCCTACAGTGATGGCAAGCTTCAAGGTTTTTTCACCGGCAGACTCGAGGGGAGGCAATGGAGGCGCGCAGAGAAACGCCGCTTGACGGCACCCAAGGCCCCCACGCGGCACCCGGCACCTGGGCGAGTGTTCAACGCTTGCTTCGATGGGTGCGCGAGCATTGGCTGCTGCCGATCCTGGCATTGGCCGCGCTGGTGCGTTTTTATGACCTGACCGCGGCGGCGGTCTGGGGCGATGAAGGTTCCAGTCTGCTGCTGAGCCAGTATTCGCTGGCCGGGATCTGGGTGCATGCTGCCCATGATGTGCATCCGCCGCTGTATTTCATGCTGCTGCATGGCTGGATCGAGCTGTTCGGCAATGGCATTTTTTCGATTCGAAGCCTGAGCGCGCTACCGGGGATTGCCACCGTGGCGCTTGGCGTCTGGCTGGTGGACTTGCTCGCCACTCGCCGCGCCGCGTTATTGGCCGGCGTCCTGTTGGCGCTGCTGCCTACCGCCGTGCGTTACAGCCAGGAAGTGCGCATGTATTCATTGCTGGGGCTGTGGTTGATCGGTGCCACGATTGCCCTGGTTTACTGGATCAAACACCCCGGGCGTATGCGCTATCTGGTAATTTACGCATTGCTGATGAGCGCGGCGTTCTACACCCATTACTTCACGGCCCTGTGCGTGCTGTGTCACTGGCTGTATCTGGGGCTGCTCCGCGTACAGCCTGGCTATCGCTTGCGGCATATCCAGCAGCCCGGCTGGTGGTGGGCGAACGTGGCGATTGTGTTGGTGTACTTGCCGTGGGTGCCCAGCCTGATAGATCTGATGCAGCACATGGACCAACTCAAAGCCAATGGCGATGTAGGGTGGGAGACACCGGTCACCTTCGCCTCGTTACCTTCGATGATCTGGTCGTTCCTGACCCAGGACGATGGCGAGACCCTGGCCACACCGCTTTTCATGACGTTGCCCTTGGCGGTGCTGGCCTTGGTGTGTGTGGCGCTGGCGCGGGATCGCAGTGTCATTCGTGGCAGCGCGTTACTGGTGATCTACACCGTTTTGCCGTTGTTGCTGGTGTTTTCGGTGTCGTTCATCTCGCCGGTGTTCATCGAGCGTTACCTCACCGCGTATGCCCTCGGCCTGCCGATGATTGCCGCACTGGCCATTGACCGCGTGTACACGGTCTTTCGGGTGGTGGCCCTGACGGTGCTGGTGTTGTTTGTCGGCGTCGAACTGGTGGGCCTTAAGAACAACGCCACGGTCGATACCAACGATCAAATCAGCGTCATGGTGGACTACGTGAACCAGCACTTCGTTGCCGGTGACCGGATCGTCACCAGCGACATGCTCTGGTACCTCAGTTACGTTTATTACAACCGCACCGACGCCAAACCGCTGCTGTACACCCCACCGGCCAAGGGTGTTTCGAGCCGGCCGAATGCCTATGGTTTCGGCACGCTGGTGACCCAGGACATTTATCTCGACAGCCTCGGCGATTTGCCCAAAGGCACTGGCCGAGTGTGGTTGATCGGCACCCTCGATGTGCCGGACGAATTCGCGCCGTTGCCCGCAGGCTGGCAGAACGTTGGCGTAACGCAGGCGGGCGGCGCCAACGCGCGTTTGTTTGTGTTGCATTGAGTCTGTAACAAAAAACGCTTTTTCCAGAAGTCATGTATCGACGGCACTGACGCCATCGCGAGCAAGCTCGCTCCCACATTGGATCTCAGTCGTACACATAGGTTGTGTTCACCGACGATCAACTGTGGGAGCG
>NZ_SOPU01000015.1:18148-28792 GCF_004402115.1 Pseudomonas sp. F01002
CGAGCAACTGCACGCCATCGGCCATGCGGCTGAGCGCCAAGGCTACCGAGCGCCGCGTCCCGTCCACATCGTCTGCCAGATTGGCAGCGATGGCGCTGATGGACAGCAGGTCTTCGGAGGCGTTGGCCAGAAGGGTTTCGGTGTTGACCTCGGGGGCGACGGTGAAGAGGTTACCTTTGCGGTGCCTGGGCGGTTTTTCGGTGGTCGGGGGGAAGTAGTGGGCGAAGGCGCGGTCGGCGGCTTCTTTGAGTTTTTCGTCTTCGAAGGATTCTTCGGACGGGGTGCCAGAGTTGTCTGGCGGATTTGGAGATAGCTTGAACATATAAAATTCCCTAAACAGTAAGTTGGAACCGCCACCGTTCGTTTGCACGCGAATTAGGTGGCGGCCGTGCGCAGGTGTGCAAGACCGGGACTGTTTAGGACACCCAGCAGATCCGAGGATCTCCTGCGCGCAGCCGCCATAAAGCAATGAGCCATGGCAATTGCGCCCTAAACAGTTTCGTCGGACTTGCACGTCCGTGTCACCGTTTATTCAGTGACAAAGCCAGACTAGACCTGGGTTTGGGCCGGAACAAGTTCACCAACACCACACAACTTGAAGGAAATCTCCGACGCGGTTACCAGACGTTGGTGTCTATGGGGAAGGTCAAAAGATCGCAGCCTTCGGCAGCTCCTACATGGGCGCGGCGTACACCTGTGGAGCTGCCGAAGGCTGCGATCTTTTGGGGCCATCAAGGTTTTGACGACAAATCCGCCATCCCCTTGAGCAACTCGATCGGCAGCGGAAAGACAATGGTCGAGCTCTTGTCCCCGGCAATCGAACTCAGCGTCTGCATATAGCGCAGCTGCATGGCCCCAGGCTGGCGCCCGAGCATTTCGGCGGCCTGCATGAGTTTTTCCGAAGCCTGCAATTCGCCTTCTGCGTGGATCACCTTGGCCCGGCGTTCCCGTTCGGCTTCGGCCTGTTTGGCGATGGCGCGGATCATCGATTCGTTGAGGTCCACGTGCTTGATCTCGACGTTGGCGACCTTGATGCCCCAGGCGTCGGTCTGGGCGTCGAGCACTTGCTGGATGTCGATGTTCAACCGCTCACGCTCGGCCAGCAGTTCATCGAGCTCATGTTTACCGAGCACCGCGCGCAACGTGGTTTGAGCCAGTTGGCTGGTGGCCATGAGAAAGTCTTCAACCTGAATAATCGCTTTCTGCGGATCGAGGACGCGGAAATACAGCACCGCGTTGACCTTGACCGAAACGTTGTCGCGGGTGATCACGTCTTGTGGCGGCACGTCGAGGACCACGGTACGCAAGTCGACGCGAACCATTTGCTGCACCACTGGAATCAGCAGGATCAGGCCGGGGCCTTTGACCTGCCAGAAGCGCCCGAGCTGGAAGACCACTCCGCGCTCGTATTCGCGCAGGATGCGGAAGGTCGACCCCGCCAGTGCAATCACCAGTAACAGCAGCGCGGCAAAACCCAGTTGCAGGCCCATGGTTATTCTCCACCCGGCGCCGCGTCAGCCGCGGCCACTTCCAGCAATAATCCCTTGCGTGCCACCACCCGGACCCTTTGCCCGGGTTGCAGCGGCGTGGCGCTGAGCACTTGCCACTTTTCTCCTTGAAGGTGCACCCAACCGTTGTAGGCATTGCCGGCCAGCGACATCACCGGGGCCACGCTACCCACCAGTCCTGCATCGCCACTGACGTTTTCGCGCGGTCGGGTTTTCAGGGCGTGGAACAGCAGGAAGATCAGCAGCAGCGCGCTGATCAGTCCCAGGCCGATCATCAGCGGAACCGGCACCTCGGTGTTGGTCAGAATCACCGCACCGATCACGAACATCACAATGCCGCCCAGACCGATCACGCCGTAATTGGGCAAGGCCGCCTCGGCGATCAGAAACGCGATGCCGAACGTGATCAGCCAGATCCCGATGGGGTTTGGCACCAGCAGGACGACGGTGTCCGCCGCGAATACCGATCCGCTCAAGGCCAACAGCAGCGCAACTGCACAACAACGAGTGTTCACGTGACCCTCCGGGAGAGTCATAGATGGTTCTTTATACAGTCTAGCTGAGCTCTGGATTGTACGAATTTTGATCAATTTTCGGCGTTGTTCCGGCGGGCAGATTTCCCGCGCGATGGCGCCAGCGGGCCTAGACTTTTTAGTGGAGAGAAAAGGTTTAACCATCGTCCGCGAAACGTTATTGCGGACTCCGAGGTGCATCATGCGTATGGCAAGAACTGTGCAGGACAGCCTCAATAAGGCTCACTGCGAATTTGACGTCGTCACCCATCCGCACTCGGCCAGCAGCCTTGAAACAGCGCGGGTCGCGGGCATTCCTGCCGAACGGGTGGCCAAATCGGTGATCCTCGACGACCACCACGGTCATTTCCTGATGGCTGTGCTGCCGGCGAGCCGTCACCTGGACCTGAGCAAAGTACGCGGCAGCGGCGAATGGCAGATCACCCGGGAAAGCACCCTGGCGCATCTGTTCCAGGATTGCGAACGCGGCGCGGTGCCTGCGTTGGGCGAATCCTATGGCATGGACATGGTCATCGACCCACTGCTGACCCGGCAAAAAGACATCTACCTGGAGGCTGGTAACCACAACAACCTGGTGCACATGAGCGTGCCGGAATACCTGAAAATGGTGCCGCATGCTGAAGTGTGCGAGTTGAGTCAGTAGTTTTTGCGGCGTCAGTGATGACGCCTTCGCGAGCAAGTCGGATCGCCGCACCGCCGCTCCCACATGGAAACGCGGTCAACTGTGGGAGCGGGCTTGCTCGCGAATGGCCGCGCCGCGGTCACCGATCCCATACGCGATGACGAAGGAGCCCGACATGGAATCCCCAACCCACAGCCTCCCCAACCTGTTCAAACAACTCGGCCTGCCCGATGACGCCGAAAGCATCGATAAATTCATCGCCACCCATTCACCGCTTAAACCCGAATTGCACCTGGCGGATGCGTTCTTCTGGAGCGAGAGCCAAGCGCAGTTTTTGCGCGACGACATTCTGGATGACGCCGATTGGGCGGAGGTGGTGGATCAGTTGGATGTGCTGTTGCGGAAGGGGCGGGGGGTGTAAAAAAATCTGAAAGAAAATGGCGAAATGTAAAAAAAACTGGTGAGCGGTAAAAAAATCTGGGCTTTAATCGCCCAAGTAAATTTTTTCTGTGGACGCTCGCCATGCCTGTTGTTGGATACGCCTATCTCCGTGATGCGCTGAGCCTTAAGGCTTTCGCACCCAAACGCGCGGCGATGATCAAGCCAGTCACTCGAATCACATTGATCGGTGATTGCTTGGCCGTTCCCCAGTCAGTCGCACCTGCTCAGGGCTCGATGCTTGAGCATATTCTCTTTGCCCTCAAGCACGAAGGCGTCAACCTCTGCATCCTTGCCCAGGCGCTTGAAGCTGTTTCTGCTGAGCAACTGCTGGATGAGTTGGCCAAATCCCCGAATGGCGTGTTCATCCGCAAAGCCTGCTTCTTGTGGGAGAGCTTCACCGGGCAACAACTTGAGTATTCGATGCCGGTTCGGGGCAGTGTTGTTCCACTATTTGATCCCAAGCGCTATGTAACTGGGCCAGCCCTGCGCAATAGCCGTTGGCGCGTCGATTTTAACGGCTTGGGTTCTATGCGCTACTGCGCCACCGTAAAACGAACTCCTGAACTCGAAGCCTTGCTCAGTCTCGACATTCTCGGCCGAGCTAAAGCCTTTATGGCGACATTACCGCCCGAAATGATGGACCGCGCGATCAACTGGGCTTACCTGCACGAAACCCGCGATTCCTTCGCCATCGAAAAAGAAGAACCCAGCGAAGAAAAGTCTCGCCGCTTTGTTCAATTGCTGCGCCAGGCCCATGAAGGGCGCGAGTTGAGTGAAGACTATCTGGTCGAACTGCAGAACAGCACGGTTTCCAATCCTTTCGACAAAGCTGTCCTGTTTCGCCACGAACAGAATCATCTGCATAACGGTTTGCGTGGCGCCGCTGGTGTCAGCTATGTCCCGCCCGCACCGGACCTGTGTCGTGAACTGATGGAAGAGTTGATGAACTTCGCCAATCAGTCTTCAAGGCAAGTCGACCCACTGGTGGCTGCTGCTGTGACTGCTTTCGGATTCGTCTTCGTTCATCCGTTCATGGATGGCAATGGTCGACTTTCACGTTTCTTGATTCATCAGACCCTTTGCCATTCCGGTGCCTTGGAAAATGGTTTGCTGCTGCCCGTCTCCGTGGCCATGAAACACGAAGAGGCGAACTACCTGGAAGCGCTGAAGGACTTCTCAAAACCTGCTCGTGATTTTTGGAATGTCACTTGGCTGGACGCTGACCAGATGGTTTTCGAGTTCATCGGCCACCCGTCCATTTATCGCTTCTGGGACGCCACCCGTTGCGTCGAATTCACATTGCAGATGGCGCGACGCGCGCTGGAAATCGAATTGCGTGAGGAAACTGAGTTTCTGGACCGTTACGACCGTGTGATCAAAGCGGTGAATGAGCGTTTCGATGTTCGCGGCAGCGATTTGTCGAAGCTGGTGATGATGTGTCTGGACAACGACGGCAAGGTCTCGAAGCACCGGCGCAAGCAGTTTCAGTACAGCGTGCCGGAGGAGGTTTTAGATTTTATTGAGGGAGAAGCGGGAAGATTGTTGAGTGATGTCTAAGGGGCAAGCATTCGTCTGATAATAGAATTGTCTCAAAACTTGACCGGCTTTCCCCTCAAATGCCATATTGATAGTTAGCAAACTAACAGTGTGTGTTTCCCCTCGTGCCGAAGAACCTCGACGCTCTCCAGATGAACATCAGCAGCTCCATGGTGGTGGCCGCCAGGCATTGGCGCAGGATCTGCCAGACCACGCTGGTCAACTATGGAATCTCCGAAGCCTGCGCCGTTCCGTTGTTGATGATCGGGCGTTTGGGTGAGGGTGTGCGGCAGGTGACGGTGGCGCAGGCGGCCGGGATGGAGAGCCCGTCCCTGGTGCGCCTGCTGGATCAGTTGTGTCATGCCGACTACGTCTGTCGTACCGAAGACGCCCATGACCGGCGCGCCAAATGCCTGAGCCTGACCGAGACGGGTCGTGAGTTGGTGCAAGCCGTCGAAATCGAGCTGGTGCGTTTGCGCCATGAAGTGCTCGAAGGGATCGATCAGAGTGATCTGGAAGCGGCGTTGCGGGTACTGAGGGCTTTTGAATCAGCCAATCATCTGCCGGTGCTCAACCCTTGAACGGATTTTTTACCGGCATGCCCCCGGCGCGGGACTGGTTCTACGGTGTGCGAACGTTCGCGGCGTCGATGATCGCGTTGTACATCGCCATGCTGATGCAAATGCCCCGGCCTTATTGGGCGATGGCCACGGTCTACATCGTTTCCAGTCCGTTTGTCGGCCCTACCAGTTCCAAGGCGTTGTACCGCGCCGTCGGCACCCTTCTCGGTGCCGCCGCCGCGGTTTTTTTCGTGCCGATGTTTGTCCAGAGCCCTTATGTGCTGGTGGTGGTCATCGCGCTGTGGACCGGGACTCTGCTGTTCCTCTCCCTGCACCTGCGCACCGCCAATAATTACGCGCTGATGCTCGCCGGGTACACCTTGCCGCTGATCGCTCTGCCGGTGGTGAATAACCCGTTGGGGGTGTGGGACGTGGCCGAAGCGCGGACGGAAGAAATCTTCCTCGGTATCGCGGTGGCGGCGGTGGTCGGCGCCATGTTTTGGCCTCGGCGGCTGGCGCCGGTGTTCAACGATTCGGTGAACAAATGGTTCGCCGATGCCTCGACTTACAGCCTGCGTTTCCTCAGCCGCAACGTGCAACCGGACGAAGTTAGCGCCCTGCGCTCGGCGATGGTGGCGACGTTCAACAGTCTGGAATTGATGATCGGCCAGTTGCCCCACGAAGGCGCGCGGCCGCAAACGGTGCGCAACACCAAGGAACTGCGCGGTCGCATGATTCACCTGCTGCCAGTGATCGACGCCCTCGACGACGCGCTTTATGCCCTTGAGCGGCGCACGCCCGAGCTTGTGGATAAGTTCGCGCCGCTGCTGGCAGAGACCACTGAATGGCTCGGCCACAACGATGCCGACCTCGCCCGCTGGCAGACGCTGAAAGACCAACTCGAAGCCCTGCAACCGTCCGCCGAAGCGTTGGATGATCGCAAGCAGCTGCTGTTCTCAAACGCCCTGTATCGCCTCGGCGAGTGGATCGATGTGTGGCAAGACTGTCGCAGCCTGCAGTACGCCATCCAGTGCGAAAGCCAGGACAGTTGGCGCGCGGTTTATCGGCACTGGCGGCTTGGTCGGCTGTCGCCATTTCTCGACCGTGGGCTGATGCTCTATTCGGCGGCGTCCACCGTCACCGCCATCATCGTCGCTTCGGTGCTGTGGATTCTGCTCGGCTGGACCGACGGCGGCGCCGCGGTGATTCTGGCGGCGGTGGCGTGCAGCTTTTTCGCGTCGATGGACGACCCGGCACCGCAGATCTTCCGATTCTTTTTCTGGACGGCGATGTCGGTGTTGTTCGCCAGTCTTTATCTGTTTCTGGTCCTGCCCAACCTGCATGACTTCCCGATGCTGGTGCTGGCGTTTGCCGTGCCGTTCATTTGCATCGGCACCCTGACGGTGAAGCCGCAGTTCTACCTGGGCATGTTGCTGACCCTCGTCAACACCTCGTCCTTTATCAGTATTCAGGGCGCCTACGACGCGGATTTCCTCAGCTTCGCCAACTCCAACCTGGCCGGCCCCGTGGGCTTGCTGTTCGCCTTCGTCTGGACCCTGATCGCCCGGCCGTTCGGCGCCGAACTGGCTGCCAAGCGCCTGACCCGTTTCAGCTGGCGTGACATTGTCAGCCTGACCGAGCCGGCCACGTTGTCTGAGCACCGGCACTTGGGTGTGCAGATGCTCGATCGCCTGATGCAGCATTTGCCGCGCCTGGCCATGACCGGCCAGGACACGGGCATCGCCCTGCGGGAAGTTCGCGTGGCGCTGAACCTGCTGGATTTGCTCGCCTATACACCGCGAGTCCTCGGCGTACCGCAAGCGCTGCTGCGCCAGGTGGTGGCCGAGGTCGGTGAGTATTTCAAAGCCTGCCTCAAGGCTGGCGAACGGTTGCCGGCGCCGAGTCCGTTGCTGATGACCCTGGATCGCACCCGCCGTGCACTCAACACGGAGTGCGATGAAGGTGCGCGTCTGCATTTGCTGCACGCCTTGAGCGGCCTGCGCCTGTCGCTGCTGCCAGGGGTGGAATTCGTCGGCGCCGGCGAGCTCGAAGAACCGCTGCCCCATGGCATCGATGGAGCGCCTTTATGATCGGTGATCTGGATATCAGCGGGGTGTTTCTGCCCACGCTGCTGGTGCTGATGGGCATTACGTACGTGTTGTTCCTGCTGGTGCACGGGTTGCTGACGCGTCTGCACTTTTACCGTCTGGTCTGGCACCGGGCATTGTTTAACGTGGCTCTCTACGCTGTGCTGCTCGGCGCCGTGGACTCACTCAGTCGATACCTGATGACATGAAAAAACCTTTTTTGACCATCGGTCGCGTAGTGCTGACCCTGCTGATCGTGGCCTTCGCCGTTGTCGTGGTCTGGCGCATGGTGATGTATTACATGTTCGCGCCCTGGACCCGGGACGGCCACATCCGCGCCGACATCGTGCAGATCGCGCCGGACGTGTCCGGGCTGATCCAGCGAGTCGACGTGCGTGACAACCAATTAGTGAAGCGTGGCCAAGTGCTGTTCAGCATTGATCAGGACCGTTTCAAACTGGCCCTGCGTCAGGCCAAGGCGGCGGTCGCCGACCGTCAGGAAACCCTGGCGCAGGCGCAACGCGAAGCCAAGCGTAACCGCGGCCTCGGCAATTTGGTGCCGGGTGAGCAACTGGAAGAGAGCCAGTCCCGGGTGGCCCGCGCCGAAGTGGCGTTGATGGAAGCTCAGGTGGCGGTGGACAGCGCCCAGCTCAACCTCGACCGCTCGACCATCCGCAGCCCGGTGGACGGCTACGTCAACGACCGTGCACCGCGCAACCAGGAATTCGTCACGGCCGGGCGGCCAGTGTTGTCCGTGGTGGACAGCAATTCATTCCACATCGACGGTTATTTTGAAGAAACCAAACTGGACGGCATTCATGTCGGCCAGAGCGTCGATATTCGGGTGATCGGCGACCGGGCTCGCCTGCGCGGACACGTGGAAAGCATCGTCGCCGGCATCGAAGACCGCGACCGCAGCAGCGGTAGCAACTTGCTGCCCAACGTCAACCCGGCGTTCAGTTGGGTGCGGCTGGCGCAGCGGATTCCGGTGCGGATCGCCTTCGACGACGTGCCGGCGGATTTCCGCATGATCGCCGGTCGCACGGCGACGGTTTCTATTATGGATGACCACCAGCAGGAGCCCGCGAAATGAGCAGGGCCTCGGGTTTGGCTATCGCCGGGTTAGGCCTGTTGCTGTCGGCCTGCCAAGTGGTCGGGCCGGATTATCACTTGCCGGACGAGGCCGCCGTACACCGTGAAGACTTGCAGGGCGACTTGGCGGTGAACGGCAAAAATGTCGTCTCGGCACCGGTGCCCAGCGATTGGTGGCGCTTGTATCAAGATCCGCGCCTCGATCAATTGGTCGAGCAGGCTATGGCCTCCAATACCGATTTGCGCGTGGCGGCGGCGAACCTTTCCCGCGCGCGCGCGCAGGTCGATGAAGCTCAAGCGGCAGGTGGCTGGAGCGGCGGCGTGAAGATGGGCGCCCAGCGTTTGCAGGAGTCTGGCGAAGCGTTCTTGCTACCGGAGAAAGTGCCGGTGGCCAACGTCGGCGACATTGGCATCACCACCTCGTATCAGTTCGACCTGTTTGGCACGTTGCAGCGCGGCATCGAAGCGGCCAAGGCCAATGCCGATGCGACTCAAGCCGCGGCCGATACAGCGCGGATTACCTTGGTGGCTGATGTGGTTCGGGCCTACACCCAAGTCTGCGCGGCCAATGAAGAGCAGGAAATCGCCCAGCATTCCCTCGACCTGCAAGCCCAGAGCACCACGCTGATCCAGCGCTTGCGCGACGCCGGGCGCGGTGATGAAACCCAGGTCACCCGCTCGCAAACCCAATTCAAATCCCTGCGCGCTGACATGCCGCGTTATGAGGCGGTCCGTCAGGCCGGGTTGTTCCGCTTGTCGATGCTGTTGGCCAAACCTGTCGAGCAATTGCCGTCAGGCACCAGCGACTGTGCGGAACTGCCGAAAATTGCGCAATTGTTGCCGGTCGGTGATGGCGCGACGTTGCTCAAGCGCCGTCCCGATGTGCGGCAGGCCGAGCGACGACTGGCTGCCGCGACCGCCGGCATCGGCATCGCCACGGGCGAGTTGTACCCGGACATCAGCATCGGCGCGACCGTCGGTACCGTCGGCATCCTGGAAAATCTCGGCAAACCGGCGACCAATCGCTGGGGTTTCGGGCCGTTGCTGACCTGGACCGTGCCGTCCAACGGCTCCCGGGCACGAATCCGCGAGGCCGAAGCAACGACCCAAGGCGCGCTGGCGCATTTCGATGGCGTGGTGCTCAACGCCATTCGCGAAACCCAAACCGGCCTGGCGCAGTACTCCGCGTTGCTGCAACGTCGCGACGCACTGGCCGACGCCGAGCAATCGGCGCAACTGGCGGCAGATCAGACCCACCGCTTCTTCCAGGCTGGCCGCGCATCGTTCCTGGCGGACTTGCAAGCGACCCGCACCTACACCGACGTGCGGGCGCAACTGGCTTCCGCCAGCACGCAGGTTGCCATGAGCCAGATCGATTTGTTCCTGGCATTGGGTGGCGGTTGGGAAAGCGGACGAACGCAAGGCACGAACTCCGGCAAACCCTGAGGCCGTTGCTATGCTTTGATTTGATGAGGTCGCGCGTCGAACTCATCAATCAAGGCTCGCGTTGGTCATGGGGATTCCAATAATGAAAAACCCTTATGCTCCCGGCTTCTGGTGCGCTATTGCGGCATTGGTGTTGCTATCGGCCACTTATTTCTACGGCATCATGCTGGCCCACCAGATCGACAAGGCACTGGTGTTCCTCGACAGCGCCACGGCACTGATTGCCGTGATGGCAATCGTGGTGGTGGCCTGGGCTTCGGTCCAGGGTCAGCGCATCAAAAAAAGACAGCTCGAACAAGGCAAGACCCTGGTGCTGATCTGGGACACCAAGGTCGCGCTGCGCCGTGTCGAAACGGTGTTCGACCGGTATTTCTGGGGCAGTTACTGGCAACCGGGGCGTACGTTCCAGGAAGTCATGGGCGAACTCACCGGCACACCGCTGGAAAAAAGCCTCGAAACCCTGAAAAAACAATGCCAGGCGCTGGACAAGCAAGTGTCCGCGGAAGGCTGGCACTGGCTCAGCAACGCCCGTGAACTCTCCGATGTCGTCACCGCCATGGCCCGGGAACGTTATCAACTGGACTTCTGCGACCCGCGCTCGGAATCCCCAAGCGGCACGGCGGTGATTAATCGCGACTTCGAAGTGCTGGTCTATACATGGACCGCACGGCTCAAGAGCTTTGATCATCAGCTTGATGAGATCGAGGTTCAGTATTCCTGATCTGTGTTTGCAGGACTGACGCCATCGTCGGATCGCCGCCCGGAGCAAGCTCGCTCCCACAGGGTTACTGTGATCGACACATAACCCATGTGGGAGCG
>NZ_SOPU01000015.1:28845-64382 GCF_004402115.1 Pseudomonas sp. F01002
CTAATCTCCATCGCACTTTTAGCGCAGTCGTGACCGCAACCCGTCATGGGTTCAGGGAAGACGACCACACCTTCAAACAACGGACATTGATCGGGTCATTCATGAATAAATCAGCAGGCGTGCTTCTTGGAATCGTCGTTGCCATCGGTGCAATCAGCGCCGGCGGAGCCTGGTACACCGGCACCAAACTCGAAGGTGTGCTGAACACCTCGATCGCCGACGCCAACAAAGAGCTGCAAGCCGCGCTGGTCGGTTCCAACGGCAAGGCGTCGCTGGAGCTGGTGTCGCTGGAACGCCATGTGTTCAGCAGCACCGCGCACTACCGCCTCAAGGGTGAAGGCGAGATGTTCGGTGAAGCACCGGTCGAGCTGCTGTTCGTCGATCACATCGAACACGGTCCGCTGCCGTTTTCGCGCCTGGTGTCGCTGAAGTGGCTGCCGGTCCTGGCCACCAGTCACTACGAACTGGAAAGAACGCCTAACACCGAGAAGTGGTTCGCCGCTGCCAAGGACAAATCCCCACTCACGGGCGTGGTCAACATCGGTTACGACAATGCCACCAACGGTACTCTGCAATTGCTGCCGCTGGACGTGGCGCTCGACGACAAGTCCAACCTGAAATTCTCCGGGCTGAACCTCGATGTCGCCGCCAGCGCTCAAGCGCAGAAGGTCAAGGCCGACGGTTACATGGACAGCCTGACACTGAGCACAGTGGCTGAAGATCAGACGCCGGTGAAGGTCGAACTGAACGGCCTGACCCTGGCCAGCAACCTGACAAAAAGTACCTACGGCTACTACACCGGCGACAACACCGTCGAGCTGACCGACAGCAAGACCACCTTCGGCGCCAAGCAGTCGGTCTTGGGTTTCAAGAAATTCGAAATGAAGAACCAGACCGAGGAATCGGGCACCAGCGCCTCGGGGCGTGCCGATTACAAGGTGGGTGAGGTGTCCTTGAACGGCAAGGCCGTCGGCTCTGCTCAGATGGTCATGAGCCTGAAGAACCTCGACATCCCGGCAACAATGTCGTTGATGCAGATTTACCAGACCAAACTGCAACCGTACGAGAGGGCCGCCGCTGAGGCCGTCGCTGCGGGTGAACCGGCGCCAGAGCTGATCCTGACCCCGGCCGAAGAGGCGCAGGTCAAAACCGGCCTGGAGAAACTGCTGGCCGCTGGCCCGCAGGTCGCCCTGGAAAATCTGTCGTTCAACACCCCCAATGGCGAAAGCCGCGCCCACCTGGTGCTCGACCTGACCAAACCACAATCCATGGACCTGCCGCCCGACCTACTGACCCAACAACTGATCGCGCTGCTGGACGTCAACGTGAAAGTGTCCAAGCCCATGCTCGTTGACCTGCTGAGCGTGCAGTCGCAAATCAACGGTCAGACCGACGCCAAGCTCATCGCCGATCAGGCCACTGCTACCGCCGACATGTTTGGCAGCATGGCAGTCGGTACGCAGTTGGCAAAACTGGATGGCAACAACATCGTTTCCAAACTGCATTACGCCAGTAATCAGGTGGAATTCAACGGCCAGAAGATGACCGTCGAAGAGTTTGTCGGGTTTGTCATGAGCAAATTCGGCGGGAATGTCACCGTCCAGTAAAACCAGGGCTTACAGACTGACGCCCGGCCTCTGCACAACGCAGACGCCGGGCGTTTTGCTGTCTGGCGTTTGAAACGGGGGAACAGCCGTTAATTCAGGTCCCGAATCAACCGCCACGCCTCATCCACCGTCAACGGCTGTTTCATCCGCTCGGCGAGCATCGCTATCGCACGTTCTTCATCGCAAGCCACCGCGGCGACCACCAACCCGTCCTTGCCGAACAGGCCGATAAAAGGGGGATGGTCAGGGTCACCTTTGAACTCGACCTCGTCCCAGGTCTCGGCATGTCCAAGGTAGTCGTAGTTTTTACCGAAGTGCCAGGTCCAGAAATAGGGGACGTCGAGGTAATGCTCGTCGCCGCCGAGCATGTTCATCGCCGCGATCCGTGCCTGTTGCTGTGCCAGGCGCCAATGTTCGATCCGTTGGGGCTGGCCGTTGAGCGGGAAGGTCGCGATATCGCCGGCGGCCCAAAGACCATCGGTCACACGCATCCCGCCGTCGACCTTAAGCGACTGGTCTTCTTCCAGGGGAAGGCCGATAAAGGCGCCGGTTGCCGGGCTGACGCCAATGCCGACCAACACCAGATCCGCCGGTAAACGTTGACCGTTGTCCAGGCGTACCGCTTCAACCTTGGTCGTTCCTTCGACGTGCGTGGCTTGGCCATCTGTATGAAACACCACGCCGTTGGCCTCGTGCAGGGCACGAATCGATTTGCCGACGGCATCGCCAAACTGTTTGGCAAAAGGCACTGCGTGGCGGGCCAGAATGGTGACGTCCAGGCCGTATTGGCGCAGGGAGGACGCGGATTCCATGGCAATAAAACTGTCACCGATGATCACCGCTCGTTGGCCTGGTTTTGCCGAGCCCAGAATCCGCTGCGCCTGATCCTTCGAACGCAACACGAACACCTGCGGCAGATCGGCGCCAGGCAGCGTAAGCGGATTGGGTGTGCCCCCGGTGGCGAGCAGGGCTGCGTCGTAGCTCAGCGATTGACCATCAGACAGGTGCAACGTTTTGTTCTCGGCGTCCAGGCTCGTCACTTCAGCGTTTATTCGCTCAATGCGCTGCTCTTGGTAAAAGTGTTCATCACGCAGCGGCGGGACTTCTTCCGGCGGCATCTCCCCGGCAATCACGAATTTGCTTAATACCGTGCGGTCGTAACCGGCGTCGGTTTCACGGTCGATCAACAGCACCCGGCCACCGAAGCCCTTTTCGCGCAACGCCGCCGCGCACGCCGTGCCTGCCGCACCGGCACCGATGATCACAAAGGTTCGCGCGTCGTCCGCCGGTGGGGTGTGAGCGTCGGACATCGGCTGATCGTCGACCCAGACCTCGTCATCGCGCACTTCCAGCGGATAGCGCTTGAGGCTGTCCAGGGCCGGCGGTTCGCACAGCGCACCGTCCTCGATCCGGTACGCAGCCTTGTGCCACGGGCAGATCAAACGTCCGTGGCACAGAGCACCGTCGGCCAGCGGCGCTCCGGCATGGGGGCATTCGCCCTGAAAGGCGCGCAGATGATCGCCTACCCGCAGCAAGACTATTTTCGTGTCCGCGATCAGGACTTCAAGGCCCCGGGTTTCGGACACATCGGCGAAGCGGGCAACGCGGTGCAGTGCCATGTTCATTCTCCAGGCAAGCGTTTCACTTAAGAGTTTGGCGCTTATCTGGAGGTTCAGCCAATTCCCACTGCCACCGAATGAACCGTCCGGCTATAGTTTGCACGCCGACGACGGCCCCACCCGCACAAGGTGCTCCGGTATGACCCGATTGACCTCTCTGAACCCTTGGCTGGCGGCCGTTGCAGTCGCCCTTTGCGTGCAATTTCCGGCGCAGGCCCAGGAGCGTTTCACCCTGAACATCCCAGGTGTCACCGACGATCGACTGTTCACCTCAGCTGCCGCCAGCGATGCGCCCAATTGTGGTGGGCACAACCAGTCACCGGCCTTGAACTGGAACGCCGGCCCGGCGGGCACCCTCAGTTACGCCATTGTCATGCACGATCCTGACGGCCAAAAAGGCCAAGGCGTTGATCACTGGGTGCATTACGGCATCAAAGCCACGACTCATCAGATTGCCGCCGGCGTCGGCGCAAAATCCGCCCTAGAAGGCGTCGGCGGCACCAACAGCAAAGGCACCACAGGTTATGTTGGCCCTTGCCCGCCGGTCGGCGACAGCGCGCACCACTACATCATCCAGCTCTACGCCCTGGACCTGGCGCCGGAAGCTTTGCCCGCCGGCCTGACGCGCGCGCAGCTACTGGAAAAAATCAAAGGCCATGTGCTGAAAAACAGCAGTGTGGTGCGGCGTTATCACCGCTGAAATTAATTTCGGCCGGTTTAACCCGAACCTGAAGAGGGGCTCGTCTCAGAGGATGAATGGATCAACTTCCTCCTGAGGTCAGCCCCCATGTCCCTCCCTCTGCATTTCCTCCGCCCGGCCGCCCAGGGTTTCGCCGCCGGGTTGCTGCTGGCGATTGCCGGTTGCGGCGTTTCATCCAAACCTGATTCCGCCTCGGCTCCGCCACCGGCTCAAGGTGCACTGCCGGCTGAAGTCATGGTGCGCAGCGAGGCTGTCATGGCGGACTCCTCGATGGCCAAGCGCAGCGTGCGTCCGGCGCCGAGCTATGCGCCGATGCCCGCGGGCGAGGCCTACCCGCAGGGCTATCGGGATGAGCAGCGGGAACAGTATCAAGCGCTGGCGGATAACCCGATTCACAGCGTGACCGAAGCGCCCGTCTCGACCTTCAGCGCCGATGTCGACACCGGTGCTTACGCCAACGTCCGCCGCTTGCTCAATCAGGGGCGCCTGCCACCGGAAGGTGCGGTGCGACTGGAGGAGATGGTCAATTACTTTCCCTACAATTACGCATTGCCCACCGATGGCTCGCCCTTCGGCGTGACCACAGAGTTGGCGCCGTCGCCGTGGAACCCGCATACCCGATTGTTGCGCATCGGCATCAAGGCCACAGACCGCGCGGTCGCGGAACTGGCCCCGGCGAACCTGGTGTTTCTGGTGGACGTGTCCGGCTCGATGGACCGACGCGAGGGGTTGCCGCTGGTCAAAAGCACCCTGAAATTGCTGGTCGATCAATTGCGCGAACAGGACCGGGTTTCATTGGTCGTCTATGCCGGCGATTCGCGTGTGGTGCTGGAACCGACGTCCGGACGCGACAAGGCGAAAATTCGTACAGCCATCGATCAATTAACCGCCGGCGGATCAACCGCCGGAGCGTCAGGCATCGAACTGGCCTATCAGATGGCGCAGCAAGCGTTCATTCCCAAAGGCATCAACCGCATCCTGTTGGCCACTGACGGTGACTTCAACGTCGGCATCAGCGACTTCGACAGCCTCAAGCAAATGGCTGTGGATAAACGCAAGACCGGCGTTTCCCTGACCACATTGGGTTTTGGTGTGGATAACTACAATGAACACCTGATGGAACAGTTGGCCGATGCTGGCGACGGCAACTATGCCTACATCGACAACCTGCGCGAGGCGCGCAAGGTGCTGGTGGATCAACTCGGCTCGACCCTCGCGGTCATGGCGAAGAACGTGAAGCTGCAAGTGGAGTTCAACCCGGCACAGGTCAGTGAATATCGGCTGTTGGGGTATGAAAATCGTACGTTGAAGCGTGAGGATTTCAGCAACGACAAGGTCGATGCCGGTGAAATCGGCGCAGGGCATACGGTGACGGCGTTGTACGAAATTGTGCCGAAGGGTGAGAAGGGCTGGTTGGACCGTTGCGCTACGGCAATTCCGGGGCAGTTGCTTCCGGGAAATCTGGGGAAATGGCCATACTGCGCGTGCGATATCAGTTGCCCGAAGGTGGGAACAGTCGCTTGATCGAGCGGCCGATCACTGACAGTGCTGCGCCAGCCAGTGAAGACCTGCGATTTGCGGCGGCAGTCGCGGCGTTTTCCCAGCAGCTCAAGGATGGGCGTTATACCGGTGATTTCAGCTTGAAGGACACCGAGGCTTTGGCTCGCGGTGCGCGGGGCGAAGATCGATTGGGTCTGCGGGCAGAGTTCGTGCAATTGGTGGAGTTGGCGCAAAGTCTGCGAACCACGACTGCATTGAATAGTGAGCCGCTTAAAGGAGGCTACAACTGAAATGTCAGCTCCTCAATCGAGCGACGAATCGCTGCTGGCCCGTTATCGCGCAGGCGACGGGCCGGCGTTCGAGATTTTGTACGCCCGTCACCGCCAAGGGCTCTACCGATTCCTGCTCGGCCTGAGCGGCAAGTCCGAGCTGGCCGAAGAGGTTTACCAGGACACCTGGCTGAGCCTGATCCGCAGCACCAGTCAGCCACAAGGCCGGGCGAATTTTCGTACCTGGCTCTACCAGATTGCCCGCAATCGACTGATCGATCACTGGCGCAAACACGGAATCCACAACCCCTTGCACGACAGCTATGACGAACAAACTCACGCCCTGATCGATGACACTGCCGATCCCGAGCAACTGCTGAGCCTGAGCCGCGACAACCAGCGCCTCGAAGCGGCCCTGCAAAACCTGCCCGCTGACCAGCGCGAAGTGTTCCTGCTGCGCGCCCATGGCGATCTCGACCTGCCGCAGATCGCCACCCTCACCGAAACACCGCTGGAAACCGTCAAAAGCCGCTTGCGCTACGCCCAGCAAAAACAGCGTCGGCTGCTGGCCGAGGAGGTACTGACATGACTGACGCCCGTCCTACGCCAGAAGACGAAGTGGTGAAGCACTATCGTGAACACGCGACCGACGAACCACCGGCCCATCTCGACGCCTTCATCCTGGCCACCGCACACCGTGAAGTCCCTGTGCAGAAACTTGGTCTGTGGAAACGCTGGGTCCAGGCCTGCCAGAAACCCCGTTGGCAGGTCGCATTTGCCAGCCTCGTCGGTGTGGCCCTGATGCTTGCACTGGTGCAACGCACGGAGGAGCAACCGCCGAGTTACGACTTCGCGCCTGCACCTAAGGCGTCTGCACCGGTCACCAAAAAAGAAGCTCCGTCATCGGTTGCGCGTTCTCTGGCTGCCCCGGCCGGCGCCATGTCCGCGCCAGAGCTTGCGGCCCCAATGGCCGATCTTGCTGCCCCAGCGCAGAGCGAATCGATCAGCGCTGAAATGGCTGACGAAGCGAAGGTCAGCAAACGCCCGGCGATAGCTCCGGCAAAGTTTATCGACGATCAATTAAGGGAAGTGATCCGCCTGCAAAAGGCTGGTCAGGCTCAAGCGGCCGCTGACCTGATGGCGACATTGCACAAACGCTTTCCCAAGGAAAATCTCACGGCCAGACTCAAGGATTTGCAGAAAAACTGAGAGGCAGAGCGGTCAGTCATTTGGCATCGACACCCGAAAGCGCGCACTATCGGCCTATAGCCGATGCGTTGGAGGAAGCCATGGCGAAAAAAATCGACCGCATCGCCCAAATGCTCAACTGCCCGGTGAAGGGTCAGGAATTACGGCGCGCGGTGACTGAGAGTCGTAAGGAGTTTCTGCTGGCGAAGCAGGCAGAAGAAGCGTTTGAGGAAGACGTTCTTGATGAAGAAGAGGTTGAGGACGAAGAGGATGATGAATACGACGAGTTTGATTGGACGACTGAATGAAAAAACCGCTTCGGCGTTTTTTTTCAGACTCAGTTGTTCGGTTAAACCGAACAGCTGCATCCAGCGCCCATCCTGAGGCTTTGACGACGGACACAAAAAAGCCCCAGACCCTAAGATCTGAGGCTTTCTCGTTTCTACGTATGGTCCAGGCGAGCTTATTACCCATTCTCTAACCTATTGATAATTTGTAGTTTTTTACTTGATGCCTTGAATGGGGATACACGAGGGGATACATCGACGCCGCTCGAGTTAACAAGCGGCGGCCCTGCATGATTGAGACCAGACTATAGCGTTCTCTCGGCAAGGGTCTTCTGAGCCCAGCGCAGCCAAAGCTTCAGAGCGTTGCCCGTCCGCTTTTTCGTGTGATCTGTCCACTCGATACCCAAGGCTAAAGCAATTTCGTGCCCTAGCTCGAGGCCTTTAATGTCAGGGCGCGTGCTAACGATGTCCTCTGCCTTTGATAAACTTGATGTTCGAGAGACCACGCCAGCCACAAAGCCCGGAATGTCCTCACTAGGAATAGTCTCGATGGCATTAAGGTGTTTGTCGAAGATCTTTAGTTGCTGTAGGCACGTGTACGTGTTCGAGTTGTATTTCTGCTTCAAGTCTTCCTTCGAGAACGGTCCGGCTAAAATATCTGAAATTGCATCGCATATTCTTGCCGGCGGTGCAGACCCAACAAACAATACGCCATTGGCGACTCGTGTAAAATTAATATCGTCCAAAGAAGATAATAGTCTCTGATCTCCAGTGGAAATCATATAATTTCCGTCGGCCGGATAGATCATGCCAACGCCTGAAAGCCACCTTAGAACTCGATTTCCATAAGTTCTTAGAGTAAGTGGTCCCAAACCACTTCGCCTGTTCGTATCTCGGAAAATCTCGAGAAATTCCTCCTCGCTGAACAATAAATTTTCATTCCTTGAAGCACGAAGCCTTCTGAACGACTCGTGGGATTTCCAAAAATCTGCTATTAAATTGATTGCCTCATTTTCGGTGTTGAATGCAGGTATAATTTTAGCTTCTTTTCGGTTGGCCTCTACATGTCCGATATTGACCATGTCTCGGACGATGTTATCGGTGGCGCCATCACTCAGGTTCATATTTTCGCTCAGTCCCTTATAACTAATTGGGCCAGAAGTGAGTAATGATTTAAGCGCTCGAACATACCTGCTGAAATCTGCTTGAGGAATATACGTGACTGGTATGTATGGTATTTTATCGGTCAGGATATAATCTCTGAAAATATCCCAATAAAGAGTTAGCTTTGTGCCGCTACGTATCACCAATCGTCTATCTACAAGTCTCGAAACTACTTCGTCTCCGAAGTTTTGAGCTATCTTGAAAAACTCTGCTGGAGACTGAGCAGCGATTTGATGGATACATCCAACCTCTTGAGAATTTAGACCGTCCAGATCACGCTGGAATAACGTACTGATATTCATGGAGCGGTTCAATGTGTCGACTTGTTCGACTCCACCTTTAGCTGCTTCTAAAATATGTACACATAGCTTTTTAAGTAGCCAGGGAAATCCCTGGCAGTGATCATGAAGTAGTCGACGAAGCTGAGGGATGACCGGCTGGCCCAGTTCTGTTCCAAAGCGGTTAATCGCTAGCGATACCTCGCGCTCCGTGAAGGGAGGCAATTCGATTTCGAACCTACGATCAGCGAGCGAATGCCACATATGATAGGCGTTATGCTCAGTAGGAATGACACCGTCCGTTTTCCAAGAGAAGCCGATAACGATGTTAATCTGTGCTTCTTCCAAAGCTGAGCAGAGCCGTCTTACTTCATCGAATATTTCAACTAAATCAGCTTTGTAGAGCAGCTCTTCAAATTGATCGAAGAATACACATATGAGTTTTGATTCGGTGCTGAGTTGCTGGGAGATGGTTTCCATTAGCTCAGTTGTGAAAAGATTCGCTGTGCTGCCAAATGTAATTTCATCGTCCAGCTTAATGAATCCATTTTTCAGTGCTTCTTTTATTGCGGAGATGACAGCGAGCTCAGGAAATCTTTTCGTTGTTGCGGCTCGTGAGTCAGCTGTAAAGACAAAGTATTTGTTGCGATGGCGTTGATTGGAAGCTTTCGCCGCGATTTTCAAAACGCTAGAGCTTTTACCCCATCCGGAAGGGGCTTTGAGTGCGATCTGGCGCGTCTTCGTTTTACCTAATCGTACCTTATCAAAAAAACTGAAAACATCTGCTTGGATAGTCTCTCGTCCCACGTAGTCTTCAGGTCGTGCCGGGCGATAATCTGCCCAGTGGTCAGCGACTGGCACGCGAACAATACTCTCGAGTTCCATTCTTAGTTTCGAGGCAGCGGGGCCTTCTGAGGGCTTTTCTACAGAAACGCACGGCATGCACACGGTGGTATCAGTAGTTGCCATCCAGTCAAAAAAATCTTTACTAGAAATTGCTACGCCCGTAGCTGCATCAAATATTAACGACGCGTTGGGGATAAGCGTGTTTTTGTCAATAAGCGGTATCGCCCAAAAGTCTCCGCGAGAAGTTATGGAAAGTATTGCTTCATGACCGATTTTAAACTTTGTCAAATCGATAGATAGCTTTTCTGGGTCAACTACGCTTTTTGCAGAAATCAAACGTGGAATTAGTGTTTCTGGCGTAAATATCCGAAGTTTACGTCTTTCGTCAGTTGGTTTTAGATTCCATTCAAGCTCAAAGCCTTTGGCGTCCTTACTCAGGTCAAACGTTGAAATCAGCCATCCGCTGGAGTAATTTTTAAAATAAACGTTGCCGAGGAGTTTTTGCAGCACTTCTGAGCTGATGTTAGAGCGGTAGGCTTTGCACTCGACGAAGTGCTGCTCAGAGGTTTGGAGATCCTCGGCTAAAAGGTCTACTTCAGAAGCTGTAAGTCTCACTTGTTGTTTGACAGAGAAGTGTAGGCATTCTAAGAATTTCTTAGCAAAGCGCTCCAACAGACCTCCCCGCTCAGTACTGGACGTTCCGTCATTCACTGCTACTTCAATGTAGTACTTCATTCGTTCTTCCTAGAGCGGCCGGTCTGTGTTTGCAAGCCTTGGCGAGACGCGCCAAGAATGCCACGGACTAGTCTCGGTAGGGAAATCCTGTTCGGGTGGGTACGGCCGCTGCGGGGGCGGAAAAAATTGGTGCAATCCATACTGTACATGCAGGGATTTGCAGGTATGGCGTAGGGTAGTTGACGGCTCGCGAAGCCTTACGTGGTGTGAGTTTCGATAGCTTGCAGGGGTGTAGAAAAAGTGACCTATTTAGGCCGCAGGTGTGGTGGGGGGACAACGGCGCGCGCCAGGTGAAGGCCGGTCCGGACATCGAGGTCAGATGCTGCCTTGTGGGATTCAGAAATAGGGGATGTTGGAACAGCCTACTGAAGGATCTCGCCATGGGCGCAGTCTTATACATTTGCCACGGGTTTTGGACGGTAGGTGGCACTGATTTGGGAGATATCGCAAACAAAAAAAGCCGCTAATAAGCGGCTAATGGTTGGGAGCAAAACAGGAGCTATACCTGCTTTAACTGAAACTCACGACGATAGCCATCAGGAGCTGGCATGGAGCCGCCAGTTGCTCTCAGGCGCATGAGCCCGAGTGGGGTGGTGGCAATAATTTCGCCAGGTACAGGCGTCGGCACGGTAGCCAGATTAGCTACCGCAGGCCTCGCATCTTGTTTAAGCAACCGCATCAGCCTTACCGAAAATTTGCGCCAAGCATCGGCGTCCACATCCCGTATATCAACGGGCGCCGTTGGTTGTTCAACCGCCCTGTGAGCGGCCATGCACTGGACCTCGCAAATGCTATAAGCCGAGCGTGCAGTAATCAGGAAATCTTCATCTGTCATCAGGGATACAAGCCGCTGTTCAAGATCAGAAGCATTGATGCTCGCAGCGCTCGCTGTCAACTTGAAGCGCGCCTCCGCCATCGCGAGTGCAGTCTGGTTGACGAGCTCCGCTCGTGCTTCGGCTGTCATGCGAATTGTTTGGGCCTTTTGCTTTGCCAGGATGCTCCGATCTATTTCAGCATTGACCTTGCGTTGGTCTACGTTCTGTTGCTCCGCCAACTGTTTCCACTGTGAGTTGCTCGCCTCGGCTTCAGCCTCCAGTGCCTCTGCCACCGATATCAAGCGTTTGGTTTCGTTCGCTATCTCCAAAAATCGACTTTGTGCCATTTGATAGGCCGCTCGGTCGATTTCAAAATTTGCATTGGCCTCTGCCAGCAAATCGGAGGTTTCGGAATTGGTATTTGTCTCAGTCATAGAGTGTCTCCGTCAAAGAATGGCCGACAGGGTGCCGGCTGGATTGCAGCCGGGAGCGCGCAGGGAGAACCTGTGTCGTCCCCGGCAGTTAGTTGCCTAGATCAAATGGTTTTAGGTCTGTCAATGGAAACGGCTCATACCCCCCTTGTTCACACGACTGAATTTAAAATCGCCGGGAACACGGGAATGCGGGATCAAGGCCCAGAAACCGGGCGTTCCAGAGGTGTTATTTGTTCCCCGCTTTTTTTTACCGGGAACAAGGTATGGGAGAGGGCTCTCTTTTAAACAGAGTTGTGTTCCCTTGTTCCCACTCTTATGTCTTATTAGGGAACGCTGTAAGCCCCGGCATTGCTGGGGTGTTCCCACTGTTCCCGTGTTCCCGCTGGAAAATGAGTCTTGTAGGTAGTGGCATGGGTCCAAGCTCATTGACTTTCCCCCTCACTTTCCAACAGGTCGGGGTCAATAACGTAAAAACGGGAACTGCCTCCGCCTGGCGTGCGTTGCTTCTTCATCCACCGCTTGCCATTGGCTTCTTGGTCAAACTTGACCAGTGCCTCGACGCCGATCAGGGCGCGAACGATTCTTTCCCTGCCAAAGCCGGAGGCTGCTTCCAGCAGAGCAGGTGCGTTAAACAGGTACAGGCGCTTGTCGAATTCCACCTCGTAGTAACCAGCTCGGTCCCGTACGGTGATATTGGCGTGTTGGGCATGCACATCTGAGAAGCGGCTATCGCCATGTAGGGCGATGAAGTTAGCAATGCCGCGCAAGATCTGACGGTCTTCGGCGTTGCCGTCCCCCATACGAGTCAGCCATTCGTTGAACAACTGGCGGCATGCGTTGGTAGCGGAACCAGCAGGCCACCCGACCAGATTATGTTCAATGGCCAATTCTCCCGCTAACGCCATGATGGCGAACCGATCAGCTACCCGGCCCGCTTGTGAGCTTTCGGTTTCGAAGGCACTACGCACTTGTGCGAAGGCGCTATAGAGATCTTTTGGCTGCTGAATCAGAGCCTCCACGAACGTGGGGCCAAGATGACCATAATGTTGCGTTACGGCATCACTGAGAATGCGGTGGAAATCTTGCCCGGTCTTTCCATGCACATCATCGAAGGCGCGATGGGTCCGTGTACCGGCGTTCACATCGACCATGCGCAGTTCGGCTCCAGCGTGCGCACCGTTGCCACCGATTGCGGCATGCTCGGACAAGGAGCGCTCACCACTGGAAAGGGCCAGAACACGCCAAGTCAATTTGGCGCGGCCCTCTCGCTCGCGGGTCATGGTGCTTTTGCCCATGCCGTTAGCGATAGCGTAGGCCATCTCCTGCACTCGCTTGGGGTCGGCACGCTTGATCTCGTCCAGAATCAGCACGGTGTCATTGCGAGATGCGGCCTCGATCTCAACACCGCCCTTAGATACGTCCCAGGAGGCGGCAAAGGTGCCAGGATCGCCCCATACGGACGCTGCAAGAAGCTGCGCCAATGATTTGCCGCTGGACGAGTCACCAACCAGGTGAATACCGCCACCGTTCACGCCAACCTTGGCCAGCAATGGGCCTGCCAGGGCGCAGCACACCGACAGGATCAAAACCGGATTGCCGAGGCACAGCGGCGCAATTTCGGATTGCCAAGTCTCAAGAGTGCCTCTGCAGGTGAACAGGTTCGCTGACCGGCCGGAGCTTTGATAACGCACGTTGTCGCCACCAATCACCCGGGATGGTAGGACGAATGCTCCCGATTCATGCCAGCCTGGCTTGGTTGTCGTGGCGATAATTAACGCTGGTGCATGGTGGCTGGCTAGATACGGCGCAACATGGCGCCGGTGGTGGTACTCGATGGTCAGTCCCTGTCGCATCAACGCTTTCATTACGTCGTCAGCTTTGCCCGCAAGCGCCTCCATGGGCATGACCCACTCGATGCGTCGGCCACGGTAGTCGAAGCTCAACAGGCGACCGATGCTGCCGTCGTCACTGTTCACCGTCTCAGCTTCCACATACAGCGGGGCGCAGATCCAGTGATCAACTTCAATCGCTTTCTCTTCCGGACCACTGAATTTAACTCCGTGGTACCAAGTGCCCGCCTTGTACTGCTTGCCCTCAACAACGTTCGATTGCTGATACACAGCAAACCGGGGGCGGTCGAGTTTGTCCGGAGCCGGTGCTTTGGGTTCCCCTACTAAACTGAGGTCGGGCTTTTTTTCCTGTGGGCTGCTCACGGCTGTTTCTTCCTGTGTTGACTGCTCCAAACATCCAGGTCGTTGAAGTCGGAAAGCCCGATTGGGGCGTCTGCTGGCCAGTCGGGGAAAACCACCAGTGCGTCCGCCGCATTGGCTGCGCGGTTGGCCGCGGTGCGCCCCGGATTTCCGAGTGTCTGTCGGTCGTCGTCGCCGGCAATGACCAGCTCCACTGTTTGCCCATAGCGCTCACGCATGGCGATGGCCACGGGTTTGAGGTTGCCCGCGTTCATCGCGCAGACCACAGGGCTGCCGGTATGAACATGCAGTGTGGCGCCGGTCGCCCAGCCTTCGCAGACATACAATCGGCAGCCTTCGCTGATCCTGCCTAACGGTGAGTAGCAGCTCTGAACACGGCCCCCCGTCAGAAAGCGTTTGGTGCCGCAGCCATCGATGATCTGTAGGTTGACCAAGTGCCCATCCCAGCAAAGTGGTATCAGCAGACGACCTTGACTCAATTGCCGCAACCGCAACGGCTGAACACCTTTTGCTTGCAGGTAGGCGTGCTGCCGATCGGCCGGTTTGGCCATCTGCCAAAGCTTCGCTGCTTGGTTCGCGGCTTGACGTTGTTTTTGCTGTAGCCGCTCCTGCTCAAGTTGAATGGTTGCCCGGCGAGTTTCCTCAGCGATCCTTATGCGTTGTTCGAGCTGTTGGGCGTCGATGCCCGTCGAGTTAAAAAAGCCCAAGGTCAGTCGCTGATCGATTTCTTGCGCAGCCTCAACTTGGCGGCAGCCGCGCAAATACGCCAGCAGCGACACCAAGTCACCGCCATGGGCGTTGTCGTCTGCAAAGTCGTTCCACCGGCCACTGTCCAGAGAAATGCCAAAAGACCCGGCTTGGCGATCACCTCGAGCAGTGTTGAGCGCCACCCACTCTCGTCCATTGCGCTTACCTTCTGGCAGCCACTCAGGCAGCAGCTTTTCAGCGGCGCCCAGGGCGTGAGAGGCGACCTGTCGAATAAGGTCCGGGGTGCTCGGCTTATTCATCCTCGTGTCCCCCTAAAGATTGATCAGGGTCCGAAGAGTTAGCTGAACTCATCTCCTTGTTTGGCGCTTCCATCCCCATCTGATTAGTTACAGCGAGTGTTCGCAGTCGTTGCTCTAAGCGCATCAAGAAAGCTTCTTGAAATGGCGCCCGGGCGCTCCCAGGCATCCGCTCCTTCCAATGGTCCAGCAGATCCACCAAGGACTGTTTCAGGGGCGACGCCATCCATTGCTCGGCTATGGATGACGCGCCAGTGATAGCGTCCTGGAACGAGGCAGGATGGCGAGTCACAATGGGTGGCTGATCATCAATGGCTGGCAAAATTGCGAAACTGGATTTATCTGCCATGGCCAGCCCCCTCACGTCTAGCCGCACTATGGGCGGCTTTGAACAGGTCGCTGGCGTCCTCCAGGAGCAAATAAGCGGCATCCGCGAATTTGCTTAATTCGTCGGCGTGCGCTGTGGTTATCGTGATCGAGGCTAGGCTCGACAAAAGACCTTTCGCGACGCTTAAGCGCTGTTCTGCGCATTGATGTAAGTCGTGGTAAGGAGCGCTGGTATTCACTAGTAAAATCGGCGTATCTGTCGGGTTGGTAGTGAGCGGTACGAAATTAGCCATTGCACACCTCCACAGTTACGGCAGCGGCTAGGAGGCAGCGCAATATAGCGATAGGCACCCCGTCAATATGCAGATCCCCGGCGCGCTCAGCATCTTTGATTGCCAAATTGAGAGCAGCTTGGGTAGATCCGCTGCTATTCAGGCTGTCGAGGGCGTTGAGGGTGTCACGTAACGAGCTTTCGGGCAGCGGCACCCCGGGCTGGCTGTTGCTTACCGCATGAATGAAGTTCGCAAGCGCTCTTGGCAGGTTAGACATGGCGCACCTCCTTGGAAGGCGTGGATTCTGCTGACGCGAGGCGTGCGAGCTCAATGTGATGGTTGTAACGGGAGAGACGAGTTGCAAGGCTGGAGTTTGCGTGAAGTGCTGCGAAGGCCATGGCCTTGTGTGCGGCGACGCGGATGGAACGTGCGGACGGATTGAGGGCGTGCGGAAGCATCATTGGTGGAGCTCCTATTGTTGGGGAGCTGCCACCAATCGCGGTCAAACGAATAGGGGTGGCAGCTGTACGCGGGTTGACCGACCGGGACAATAGGAACCCGGCAGACCCGAAGGTCTCCCACGCACAGCCGCCATAAAACGATATTGCGGGCGCAAAAAAAGCGCCTGCAATGGTCTCTGGGGCGCTGTTGCGCCTATTGTTGATCGAGCGGTCAAACCCGGTCGCTGATTTGGCAGCGACAAGCGAACTATAGGCCCGACCAAATGCAGATTGCAAGTCGATCTGAGCGGCGAAAATGCTCACACAGTTGTGCGGGGTGATAAACTTCGACCTGTGTGTGGTGTGGTATGTGACCCTGGCAGCGTTGGTGCGCTTGCCGGGGTTTTGTCTTTTTTCAGGCATGAAAAACTCCAGGCCACTCGGCGTACAGCCAGGTAGCAGCGTGAATACTTGGTGCAACTGAAGGTTAGAAGTCGGTTAGTTGAATCGCACCGCTACCGCTTTTACTGAAGTGATGTTGCCCGCTTGAGCCAGCGGTACTAGCCATGCCGGGCTTTGGGGCGTTGAGTTCGAGTACAGCCGTCATGCGGCCGCTAGCGGTCGAGCAAAATGCCTCCTTGCCAGGTCGGCGGGCTGCATTGAGCAGAACGGCCTCTAGCTTGGACAAGTCGTTAAGGGCGAAGCGGATTGACTGTCCATCGACAGATAAAGTAATTGCGGTCATGAACGAACCTCCAAAGGTAAATGACTCGAATGCGTCCCCCGCATCGCTTTTTTCTTTCGTGTTTCGTTGCGTTCTTCCAGGCGATTAGCGATCCATTGATCAATTTCGGCCTCAAGCCAAGCCACGCTATTCACGCCAATTGGTACAGGTTTTGGGAAGGTACCGGCACGTATGTCGGCATAGATTGCCGCTCGACTTTTGCCGGTTTTCTGCTCTACATCGCGGCGTCGCAAAAGGCGATTGCCCAAGTCGATGCGTTGCACGGAGCTAAAGGGTTGTGATGCCGCACGGTTCATGAGCGTTGTCCCCTTACCTGGATGCGTCCCTGTATCCATGCCTGAACCTCGCTCAATACGAACGCCACCGGGGCATTGCGTGCGCCGCTATCGCTGAGCTTCACCGGTCTCGGGAAGGAAGCGTCGCGTTGGATCATTTTGTACACCGTAGGACGTGCAAGGCCGGTCAATTGCTGCAGCTCGGGCATGCGGACTAAGGCGACAGACGAAGTTTCACGTATGTCACTGGCTTTGCTCATGGTCGGCTCTCCAGTTCACCAAAGTTTGGAATTAACGAAATGGGCTGTTCGTTCTCAGTGGACAGGCCGAGCGCCAAGAGCACTCCGCGACGAACTGCGCTCGGTGCATACGGCAGTTGAATATCGGTATTTGGTTGGCTGGGTGGGCTCAGGCGATGCGTAATTTCGTCTATGCCAGTGAAGGTGGCGCCGCATACCGCGCTCTTGCAGACAAGTAAGGTTTTCGACAACAGTAGATGCTCGCTATTGGAGCTGCGTCGAATGAGTGCGGCTCCGCAATCAGGGCAAGGGCGTTGACGTCTGGTTTTAGGGTTGGCGCTCATGGGGATCTTGCCTCCGAATCTGGATGGCCCAAGCATCATTGATCCCGTCCAAGACTGGAATTTTCCACGGTTGTGAGTTGCGCGCTTACAAATTTTTGCGTGTCGAGGCTGCAGCTTGTTTTCACCTGATATGGCCATCAGGCTACCCCCTTGCCACAGCGCACATTGGCCTGTAGCCAGTCAGCGAGATCACGCTCGCGGTAGCGCACCAGGCGCCCAACTTTGACATAGGGTAGGGTGCGGCGACCGCTGCTGCGCCAGGCGGCGAGCGTGCGAATAGAAACGCCCAAGACATGCGCTGCATGCTCGGGCGTCATCAGATTAGCGCTGCGCGCTGTAGAGCTATGTGAATGCATCTTCGTCTCCGTAGGTCTATCTGCAACTACGGGGCGAAGGTTGCCTAGGGCATTTTTGAAGTGGTGAAAGTTCCAATTTCCAAAATTGGAAATTGACGCTTATTCAAGCTCGCGCAACGCTTTAGTCAGCAGCTTGGAGAAGCCTGCTCCCTTGAAGTTATGTCCTTCCAAACGAATCCCGCTAGCCACGTCAGCTAGGGCTTGAGAGATCCGCGAGATGTTCGGATCGACACCTTTCATGTATCGCCTCTTGCTGCTCTCAATTTGCTCATGGGCATCAAGTTGTTTTCCAAGATCCGCGATTAGGTGAGCAGCCAACCCCAGCACCCGCAGCAGCGGCTCAGTTTTGCTCTCTGGATCGCCCACCAGTTGCGGGAGCGGCAGGTCCGAGTCTGGATAGTCGCTCCATTCCGCCGTGCTCCGGGCCAAGGGAAAAGATTCCATAACGCCGTCGATGTTGGCATAGCCCATGATGAGGTCGTGTGGCTGGCGCGCTCTAGGCATAGGCAGGCCGGCTCGCAGCTGCTGGAGGTCGGAGAGATGAATGAGTACCTCGAATCTACCTTCGATAATGCTCTGAGGCCGATCATCTTCCCCTAGGCGGTAGCAACCGTACTCTCCGGATTCTTCTTCCGGGTATGCGCTTAGGCCAACCATGCCCGGAGCTTTGTTGTTTTGGGAGGAGGGAAAGAAAATCCCAAAATTTCGAATTGGAACAGGTCCGTCCACCAGGCAGATGGGCTCGCACCCACTTAAATCGAGTCGCACAAATGCCTCGACCACTGGGTTCACGGATGCCAGATCATGCTCCACTCGATACAGCACGATCTGCGCGTCGTCAGTTGGCCAATAATGAACCGGAACGCGCCCTTTTAGCGCTAGCCTCAATATCGAGTTTTCGTCGTAGCTCTCGCCAGTCGCGTCGGAAAGCCAGGCGGCGGCATCTTCAAAGCTCAGCCACTCCTTGAAAGTATAAATACCCATCGTGCTATCCCTGCGCCTGGAAATCGACAGAAATGACATTGCCTAGCTCGAGCTTGTCTAAATGATCGGCATACCATTGCATCATCTGCCGACGTTGCTCCAGGTAGATCGCCTTGTTGTAGACGCCGGAAACTCCCCCTTCAATGTGGGCCAACTGCGCTTCAACGTGCTCGCGGGGGAAGTTGTTTTCGCGCAAGGTTGTCGACGCGACATGGCGGAAGCCATGGCCTGTCTGTCGGCCGTCATAGCCCATGCGACGTAGTGCCATGTTGAACGCCATATTGCTGCGCGGTTTTTTGCGGTCGTTTCGCCCAGGGAAAAGCAGCGGGTAACGGCCACTGATGGTTTGCAGTTCCTTCAGCGCCTCGAGCGCCTGCCGTGATAGGGGTACCAGATGATCGCGACGCTTCTTCATCCGCTCGGCCGGAATGCACCAGAGCCCCTTTGCCAAGTCAAACTCGGACCAGGGCGCCTCGCGTAGTTCGCTGGGTCTGACGCCGGTCAGCATTAACAGGCGAAGGCCCAGCCGCAAATCCGTAGCGTGTGGGTACGCACTAATGGCCCTCAGGAGATCAGGCACCTCCTGAGCGGTGACATGGGCGTAGTTCTCGGCTGGCTTGCTCTGCAAGAAGCGGCTGAGTCCTTCCAGGGGGTTATGGATAGCTCGTCCGGTGACGCGAGCGAGGTCATAAATTTCTTTGCAGGATCGGCGCACCCGCTTCATCTGCTCGAGGATGCCCTTTCGCTCCAGCGTCTGTAGAAAGTCCATCCACTGTTTGGGAGTGATCTCCGTGTAACGGCGTTTGCCGAATACGGGGAAAACGTGGAGTTCAAGAGAGCCGCTATTCCGGCGAGCAGTGCTGGGCGCCCAGGTGGGCGTGCGTAGATCGAGCCACTCGCGGGCCAAATTCTCGAATGTGTTGGTCGTGGTCTCAAGCTCGTTCGCTGCACGGGCCTTGCGATTAGCGATGGGGTCTTCACCATCGGCAATCTCCTTGCGTAGTTCGCCAGCCTTCTTCCGGGCTAGCGCACCACTGACTTGCGGATACCCGCCAAGCCCCATCCAGCTCCACTTGGATTGCTGATTCTTGTAGCGCAGCTGCCACGACTTCTGACCGTCCGGCTTCACTCGCAGGTATAGGCCGTTGCCATCGAGCTCGCGATACTCAGAGGTCTCGGGTTCGATGCTCGCTAAAACCGTGTCGCTGAGCGGCCTGCGTTTGATTCCGGAGCGTTTCACGTCCGTGTATCCCTCTAGTTCTAAGATTTCCCAGGGATACACCCTGGGATACAAGGGGTGAGGTTATAAGGGGATACAGCAGGAGACAACCAGAAACAACAAAGCCCGCACGGGGCGGGCTTTGCAGGGCGTTTCGTAGGCATCTGTAGACAACTAGAAACAATGATTTGGTGCACCAGGCGGGATTCGAACCCACGACCACTGCCTTCGGAGGGCAGTACTCTATCCAGCTGAGCTACTGGTGCAATGCGGGCGCCATGATACTCATATGCGCTGCGGGCGTCCATGCTGCTGAATCACCTGCGTTTTTCCAAAGCGTAACCTGCGGTTGCTACGTTGATCAGAAAAATTAGGCAAATGCGCCGTTTTCGTTCTTTTTTTCGAACGCCCTATTGTCCTTTCCCGGCATTGATCCTAGGATTCGTTCGAGATTTCAAACGCTCTTGTCTGGGTGCTGAACCGCACGAGTTTCAATCAGTGCGCTATTTATGTGCTTCAGCCCGGTGAATGATTTCCCTGACGGCAGCCTATAAGGCGCCTTTCTACAATCATAATTCGCTCCGCGCTTGCCGCGGTGCTGTTAAGGAAAGCCGACATGCAGCTTAAAGACACCCAGTTGTTCCGCCAGCAAGCCTTTATCGATGGCGCTTGGGTTGATGCGGACAATGGTCAGACGATCAAGGTCAACAACCCGGCAACGGGCGAAATTCTGGGCACCGTGCCGAAAATGGGCGCTGCCGAAACCCGCCGTGCAATTGAAGCCGCTGACAGAGCGCTGCCGGCCTGGCGTGCACTGACCGCCAAGGACCGCGCGAACAAGCTGCGTCGCTGGTTCGAACTGATCATCGAGAACCAGGATGACTTGGCTCGCCTGATGACCCTCGAACAAGGCAAGCCATTGGCCGAAGCCAAGGGCGAAATCGTTTACGCCGCTTCCTTTATCGAGTGGTTCGCTGAAGAAGCCAAGCGCGTCTACGGTGACGTGATTCCGGGTCACCAGCCAGACAAGCGCTTGATCGTGATCAAGCAGCCAATCGGCGTGACCGCTGCAATCACCCCGTGGAACTTCCCGGCCGCGATGATCACCCGTAAAGCCGGCCCGGCCCTGGCCGCCGGTTGCACCATGGTGCTCAAGCCTGCTTCGCAAACTCCGTTTTCCGCATTCGCTTTGGCTGAACTGGCCCAACGTGCCGGCATTCCTGCCGGTGTGTTCAGTGTTGTGTCCGGCAGCGCCGGCGACATCGGCAGCGAGCTGACCAGCAACCCGATCGTGCGTAAATTGTCCTTCACCGGCTCGACCGAGATCGGTCGTCAGCTGATGGCTGAATGCGCCAAGGACATCAAGAAAGTGTCCCTGGAATTGGGCGGCAACGCGCCGTTCATCGTGTTCGACGACGCGGACCTGGATAAGGCCGTCGAAGGCGCGATCATTTCCAAGTACCGCAACAACGGCCAGACCTGCGTCTGCGCCAACCGTCTGTACATTCAGGATTCGGTCTACGACGCGTTCGCCGAGAAGCTGAAAGTGGCTGTGGCCAAACTCAAGATCGGTAACGGTCTGGAAGAAGGCACCACCACTGGCCCGCTGATCGACGAAAAAGCCGTGGCCAAGGTTCAAGAGCACATTGCTGACGCGATCAGCAAAGGCGCAACCATCCTGGCAGGTGGCAAGGTCATGGAAGGCAACTTCTTCGAGCCGACCATCCTGACCAACGTGCCGAAAAACGCTGCCGTGGCCAAGGAAGAAACCTTCGGTCCATTGGCTCCACTGTTCCGCTTCAAAGACGAAGCCGAAGTGATCGCGATGTCCAACGACACCGAGTTCGGTCTGGCTTCGTACTTCTATGCTCGCGACCTGGGTCGTGTGTTCCGTGTGGCTGAAGCTCTGGAATACGGCATGGTCGGCGTCAACACCGGGTTGATCTCCAACGAAGTCGCGCCATTCGGCGGCATCAAGGCGTCGGGCCTGGGCCGTGAAGGCTCCAAGTACGGCATCGAAGATTACCTGGAAATCAAATACCTCTGCCTGGGCATCTAAGCTCGAAGGGATAAGACCGGCAAGGCATTGCTTCAAACGCAAAGGGCACGAGAGCGCTGTCCCTTTGCGCGCTTCAAACGGAATTTTCTCTGTGGCCGGGAAAGCTGTGGCAGTCGATCATCGCATGCTGCCGTAGTTGCCTCCCCGCTGCATTTTCCTTGAACCACGCCGCCCGATGAGCGGTGAATGAGGACTTTATGAGCAAGACTAACGCATCCCTGATGAAACGCCGCGAAGCCGCTGTACCACGCGGTGTTGGCCAGATTCACCCGATTTTCGCCGAGTCCGCGAAGAACGCCACCGTGACCGACGTTGAAGGTCGCGAGTTCATCGACTTCGCCGGCGGTATCGCCGTGCTGAACACCGGTCACCTGCACCCGAAAATCATCGCCGCCGTGACCGCGCAGCTGAACAAGCTGACCCACACTTGCTTCCAGGTACTGGCTTACGAACCGTACGTAGAACTGTGCGAAAAAATCAACGCCAAGGTGCCAGGTGATTTCGCCAAGAAAACCCTGCTGGTGACCACCGGTTCCGAAGCGGTAGAAAACGCCGTGAAAATCGCCCGTGCCGCCACTGGCCGTGCCGGCGTGATTGCCTTCACCGGCGCTTACCACGGTCGCACCATGATGACCCTGGGCCTGACCGGTAAAGTCGTGCCTTACTCGGCCGGCATGGGCCTGATGCCAGGCGGCATCTTCCGCGCGCTGTACCCGAACGAACTGCACGGTGTGAGCATCGACGATTCGATCGCCAGCATCGAACGCATCTTCAAGAACGACGCCGAGCCGCGTGACATCGCTGCAATCATCATCGAGCCGGTTCAGGGCGAAGGCGGTTTCTACGTCGCGCCTAAAGAGTTCATGAAGCGTCTGCGCGCGCTGTGCGACCAGCACGGCATCCTGCTGATCGCTGACGAAGTACAGACCGGCGCTGGTCGTACCGGCACTTTCTTCGCCATGGAACAGATGGGCGTTGCTGCCGACCTGACCACCTTCGCCAAATCCATCGCTGGCGGCTTCCCGTTGGCCGGTGTGTGCGGCAAGGCCGAATACATGGACGCCATTGCTCCAGGCGGCCTGGGCGGCACCTACGCCGGTAGCCCGATCGCTTGCGCCGCGGCCCTGGCCGTAATGGAAGTGTTCGAAGAAGAGCACCTGCTGGACCGTTGCAAAGCTGTCGGCGAGCGTCTGGTCACTGGCCTGAAAGCCATCCAGGCCAAATACCCGGTGATCGGCGAAGTCCGTGCCCTGGGCGCGATGATCGCGGTCGAGCTGTTCGTTGATGGCGACAGCCACAAGCCGAACGCTCCAGCGGTAGCCGCCGTTGTGGCCAAGGCTCGCGACAAGGGACTGATCCTGCTGTCCTGCGGCACTTACGGTAACGTTCTGCGCGTCCTGGTACCGCTGACTTCGCCGGACGAGCAACTGGACAAAGGTCTGGCAATCATCGAAGAGTGCTTCTCCGAACTGTAATCTCCAAGCTCTGATCGATTTGTGAACTGATCGACACAAAAACCCGCTTCGGCGGGTTTTTTTGTGTCCCCGGAACACATCGATGGCAAATGCGCTGTATCGAATGGCCGGCATTGACTAAGGTGCAAGCACTACTTTGGAGTGTGTAAATGACTGCTGTGGTGTTACCCGCTGCGCCGCGTGTGTTGATTGCCGAGGCGGACCCCTGGTCCCGCGACCTGCTCCAGCAGGTTTTGTTGAATGTGCGCTGCGACGCGCGGCTGGATCTGTGTTCCGATGGTCAGGAAGCGCTGCACCTTTTGGCGGAAAATCCTTACGACCTGGTGATCGTCGACTGGGAGCTGCCCGGCGTCGATGGTTTGAATGTCTTGCGCAATGTCCGCCAACGCAAACGCAATCCACCCCTGCCGTTCATTCTGATGAGCAGCCGCAACGACAGCGCCAGTGTGCGCGAAGTCTTGCCCCTGGCGCCTGCTGCATACCTGACCAAACCCCTGAACATGGAAAGCCTGACCCACCGCCTGCAGGAGTTGCTGCTGAACGCTGGTGAAGAGGTGTCTTGCGAGATGCCTTCATTGGCGCCGGGCATCACCTTGTCGGCGTACCTGGAGCGTCGTCGTGAGTCTGCGGACGGTGCGCCGCTGATGACTGACGTGCAGTTGGCGGTCAAACGCAGCCTCAATCCCAACGGCCTCGATTTGACCGTGCTGAAGGACGAAATCCGCACCGATCCGCAGGTCACCGCCGTGCTGATCGCTGCCGCCAACAGCGCCGCCCATCACCTGGGTGCCACGGTGCAGACCCTGTCCCAGGCGCTGCACCGCCTTGGCACGGGGCAAAGCATGAACCTGATTCTGGGGCTGGCCCTCAAGCGCAGTGCCCGACTCAGCGACCCGTTTCTGGCCGACTATGCCGAGCGCTATTGGGAGCTGTCGCTGCGCACCGCCGAGTATGGCCGGACCCTGGCGCGCTTGCTGGATCTGGATCAGGAACGTTGTTATTGCGCCGGCATGCTGCATCGCCTCGGCGACCTTGCGCTGTTGCGGTGTTTGCAGGAATGGAAGCAGGCCGGTGGTGAGCTGGATGAATGGGAGGAGGTTGGCGAGGCGCTGGCCGAATTCGGCGCGGGTTATGGTTCGGCGCTGCGCACGCGCTGGCGTCTGCCGTTGGAGTTGCGGGAGTTGATTGCAGCGGTCTACCAGTTCGGTGGCGGGGTTTACTCCCGCGAAGCGCTGGTGATGAACATGGCTGCACAACTGGCGCGACTGACCGAGCATGAGGGCATTGAGGAACTGGCGAAGAGCCGGACGGCGCGGTTGCTCAAGATCGGGTTGCCGGAATTGATGCGGTTGCGCAAAAAGTAGCCATTGCCCAAACCCCCTGTGGGAGCGGGCTTGCTCGCGAAGGCGTCGTGTCAGTCGATATCAATGTTGCATGATACGGCGCCTTCGCGAGCAAGCCCGCTCCCACAGGGGTTTTGTGTTGAGCCTGTCAGGCCGAGATGATGCGGTTCTTGCCCTGGTGTTTGGCTTTGTACATTGCCGCATCCGCGCGGGCAAACAGGCTGTCGACGCTTTCGTCCTCGGCGGTAAGGCTGGTCAGGCCCTGGCTGACGGTGATGCCGAACGTCTGGTCGCCATGGCTGAAACTTAAGCGCTGAATCTCCCGTTGCAGGCGTTCGGCCACTTGCATGGCCATGTCTGGCGCACAGCCGGGAAACACCGCTGCAAACTCCTCACCGCCAACTCGCCCGAACAAATCACCACGACGCAAAGCCGCGCGACTGCTCTCGGCGATTCGTTGCAGCACGTTGTCGCCTTCCTGGTGGCCGTAGGTATCGTTGATCACTTTGAAGTCATCGATGTCCAGCAGCAGGAATGCCAGCGGCGTGCCTTGGTTCCGTGCCTGTTCGAATTCACGGTGGGCGCAGTCGAAGAAGTGTCGGCGGTTACTGCTCTGGGTCAGTACGTCGGTGGTGGCCAGGCGTTGCAGCTCGGTTTCCATCTGCTTCTTGTCAGTAATGTCTTCGGCAATGCCGACGATGATCACCGGTTGCCCCGGCTCGGCCTGACGGTTGATGAAGCACTTGTCACTGAGCCAGCGGACCTGGCCGTCGGCGGCAATGATTCGGTATTCGCGGTCTTCATCGGCGCCTTTGACCAGTACTTCGGCCAGGCTGCGTTCGGCATAGTCCAGATCGTCGGGGTAAATGCTGTCGCGCCATTGGTTATAGTCGGACAGCAACAAGCCTGCGGAGCGGCCGAAAATCCGTTCATCCGCGGGGCTGACATAGAGCACCCGACGGGACTCCCAGTCGAAGGCCCAAAGCACCGCGTTGACGCTCACCAGCAGAGCGCTGAACAGTTGTTCGCGTTCGCTCAGGCGCGCCACTTCGCCTTGTGCATGCATCAGCGCCAGCAAGGTTTGCGCGGCCTCGGGCCACTGCTGGAGGGATGAGTCTTGCAGGCTTTTATTGACCATCGACACTCTCAAGGGGCGTGTGCCGCTCGAGGTTCGAAAGCGGCCAGTACCAGGGCCCGCCTGGATGGCGAAGTGTCTTTGAGATAGGGGATTTGGAGCTAAGTTCCGAAGGGTGCGCCCACGAACGAGGCGCACCGATCAACGGCGTCAGACAGCGGCGGGGCGCAGGGAGTAGGTTTTCAACTGATCGGCAAAGTCGCGCAGGGATTGAATCCCGCTGGCTTCGGCTTCGTGTACCCAATCCTTGATGGCGGCCAGCATGTCGTGACCATTTGAGCTGGTCTTGACCCAGATCTGCTGCAAGGCCAGGCGTTTCTCGTAAATTACCTTCAGCGCCTGACTGTGCTCGAGCATGGTCTGGATGCGAATGTGGTGTTTGTCATCCAGCAGGCTGGTTTCCCGCGAGAGCAGGCGCTTGGCGCGGTGGAACTGGTGACGGACCGAGTGATCGACCTTTTCCAGCTCTTGTTTGACCAGCGGTGCGATCACCAATTTGCGGTACTGGGCCATGATCTGGAAGCGGTTGTTGAGGATCGCCATGGCGGTGTCCATGTCCAGATTGCCTTTGCCTTCGACCCGATGGGCGATGGGCGCGACCCGCTGAACCTTGGCCAGACGCAGGAAGCTGAAGACCTGGATCCAGGCCCAGCCGAGATCGAATTCCCACTTCTTCACCGACAGTTTTGCCGAATTAGGGTAGGTGTGATGGTTGTTATGCAGTTCTTCGCCGCCGATCAGGATGCCCCAAGGCACCAGATTGGTCGCCGCATCGCGGCATTCGAAGTTGCGATAGCCGATGGCATGGCCCAAGCCATTGACCACGCCGGCGGCCCAGACCGGGATCCACATCATCTGGATCGCCCAGATGGTGATGCCGATGGTGCCGAACAGCAGCAGGTCGATGACGCCCATGATCGCCACGCCCAGCAGCGGAAAACGGCTGTACAGGTTGCGTTCGATCCAGTCTTCGGGGCAGTTCTTGCCGTAGATGCGCAGGGTCTCGGGGTTTTCCGCCTCGGCACGGTACAGCTCGGCGCCTTTGCGCAGAACGGTGGACAGGCCCTTGATGACCGGGCTGTGCGGGTCATCGACGGTTTCGCATTTGGCGTGGTGCTTGCGGTGGATAGCGGTCCACTCACGGGTGTTCTGTGCCGTGGTCAGCCACAGCCAGAAGCGGAAGAAATGTTTCAGGCCGGCATTGAGCTCAAGCGAGCGATGGGCTGAATAACGATGCAGATAGACCGTGACGCCGATGATCGTCACGTGGGTCATCAGCAGGGTGACTGCCACCAGTGACCAGGGCGACAAGCCGAGAAAACCTTCGTACCACATAGGCTATTGGGCCCTCGATAAAGAAAAAAACAGCCGTTGCATTATCACTTAGCCCACAGATAAAACCAGTCGCCCTTTCAGATAAGAGTGGCTGGATGTTTCTTTAAACTATAATTCCATCCTTTTTGAAGGGACATGGACAGCCGAATGTCTGCCACCTATCGCGATGCTTTGCGTGCAGCGCTGCTTTACCTTCTGGTTTCTGTAGGTTGGCTGCTGTTTAGCGGTTATTTATTGAACAGTTTCTTCGATAGCTCCGCTGAGCTAATGCGATGGCAACTGATCAACGGTTACGCCTGGGTGGTATTCAGCGCCGGTTTGATTTTTCTCGCTCGGGCGCGATTGTTCCGTTGCCTGGGGATCGGCGCAAAATTGCGTGAACGCACTGAAGACCACGAGCGTTTGCGTCAAGCGGCCGCGGTGTTCGATTGCACGCGTGAAGGGGTGCTGGTCACCGACAACAAAGGGTTGATCGTCCACGTAAACCGGGCCTTCATGGCAATCACCGGCTATCAGAGCGAGGAGGTGCTCGGCCAGCGCCCCAGCCTGTTCAAGTCCGGTCATCACCCGCCGGCTTTCTACCAGGCGATGTTCGCGACACTCACCAGCACCGGCGAGTGGAGCGGGGAAATCTGGAACCGCCGCAAAAGCGGCGAGATCTACCCGCAATGGCAGACAATCCGCGTCATTGACGACGAGAGAGGGCGGCGCAGCCATTACGTGGCAGTGTTTTCCGACATTAGCGCAATCAAGAACTCCGAACATGAGCTGACGCACCTGGCTCACTACGATCCGCTGACCGATCTGCCCAACCGCTTGCTGTTCACCGACCGCACCGAGCAGGCCCTGGCTTCGGCGCAGATCCACAAGCGCGGCTGCGCGTTACTGATGATCGATCTTGATCACTTCAAGATGATCAACGACAGCCTCGGGCATAGCATTGGGGACCAGTTGCTCAGGGGCGTGGCCGAGCGTTTGAAAGCGATGGTCGGTCCGGGAATCACGCTGGCACGCCTTGGCGGTGACGAGTTCGCCGTTCTGGCTGAAAGCTGTCCGCAAATGGTGCACGCGGCGGCGCTGGCTCAGCGGATCATCGATGGCCTCAAAGAGCCGTTCCAGATCGACGGGCATCAGTTGTTCGTCAATATCAGCGTCGGCATCAGCCTGTTCCCCGGCGACGCCTTGAGTGCCGAGCAGCTGTTGCGCAACTCCGACTCGGCGCTGTTCAAGGCCAAGGGTGCCGGCCGCAACGGCTACGCCCTCTATACCGAAGAATTGACCGCCCATGCCCAGCAACGGGTCGAGACTGCATTCGAATTGCGCCGTGCGCTGGAGCAGCAGGAGTTGCGGGTTTATTACCAGCCGGTTCACGACCTCAAGACCAGCCGCCTGATCGGCGTCGAGGCATTGGTGCGCTGGGAGCATCCACAGCGAGGGTTGGTGTCGCCGGCAGAATTCATTCCCATTGCCGAGCGCACCGGTCTGATCGCCGAAATTGATGCCTGGGTGATGCGCCAAGCGTGTGAGCAGATGTGCCGGTGGCAGCAGGCCGGGGTGGTGTTGTCGTTTGTCGCGGTGAATGTTTCTTCTCGATTGTTCGCCCGCCGTGAGTTGTTTGGGCAGGTGGCGAAGGTGCTGAACGAAACCGGGCTGGATCCTGCCTGTCTGGAGCTGGAAGTTACCGAGAGCGCTGTGATGGATGACCCGGAAGTCGCACTGGAGCAGATGCACAGGTTGCGTGAATTAGGAGTTCGGCTGGCCATCGATGACTTCGGTACAGGCTATTCGTCGTTGCTGCGCCTCAAGCGAATGCCGGTACAGAAACTCAAGATCGACCAGGGCTTCGTTGCCGGGTTGCCGTGGGATGAAGATGACGCGGCGATTGTGCGGGTGATCATCGCGCTGGCCCAGAGCATGGGAATGCAGGTTCATGCCGAGGGGATCGAGCAGCTCGAGCAGGCGGGTTTCCTGCTCGAACACGATTGCGATCTGGGGCAGGGCTACTGGTTTGGGCGGCCGGTGCCGGCCGGGGAGATGGATTGGAAGCGTGCTCCACTGATTCTTCAGCACTGATCGGTCTTCGATTGGTCTTTTGGTTATATTAAAATTCTTAAATAGTCTTTTTAAGAATATCCGCGCTTATCTACTATTGGTCCCACGCCGCAAGCAGTCTCGCCACTGCCAGGCAACCTCTAGTTGAAGGAGCAGCATCATGAGCGCATCCCTACGTAGCGTTGACGGCCAGGACGAAGCAACCATTTTGCGTGAGATCCAGAGCGCCTTGCGCGATCTGCGTTTTGGCGCAGTGGAAATCACCGTGCATAACGCCCAGGTGGTCCAGATCGAACGCAAAGAGAAATTCCGGTTGCAGAGCCCGAGCAACAAACCGAGCTGAAACAAAGATCAAAAGATCGCAGCCTGCGGCAGCTCCTACGGGGGCTTTGTGTAGGAGCTGCCGCAGGCTGCGATCTTTGACAGGCAACCCCGATTCCAGACCATAAAAAGCCATTACAAACAGAATTCCAGGAGCTTTCACCATGTCGTCGATTCGTCATTTCGCTTTGGCCGCCCTGGCCAGTGCCCTGTTTGCTGGTTCCGCGGTTGCCAAGGATTACGAACTGCTTAACGTGTCGTACGACCCGACTCGCGAGCTGTATCAGGACTACAACGCCGAATTCGTCAAGTTCTGGCAGAAAGACCACGCCGGCGACAGCGTGAAAATCCAGCAGTCCCACGGTGGTTCGGGCAAGCAGGGCCGGGCAGTGATCGACGGTCTGCGTGCCGACGTGGTGACCCTGGCCCTGGCCGGTGACATCGATGAAATCGCCAAACTCGGCAAGACCCTGCCAGCGGATTGGCAGAAGCGTCTGCCGGAAGCGAGCACGCCTTACACCTCGACCATCGTGTTCCTTGTGCGCAAGGGCAACCCTAAAGGCATCAAGGACTGGGGCGACCTGACCAAGAACGGCGTGGAAGTTATCACCCCGAACCCGAAAACCTCCGGCGGAGCACGCTGGAACTTCCTCGCGGCGTGGGCCTATGGCCTGAAAGCCAATGGCGGTAACGAAGCGAAAGCCAAGGAATACGTGCAAACCCTGTTCAAGCACGTTCCTGTGCTGGACACCGGTGCTCGCGGTTCGACCATTACCTTCGTCAACAACGGTCAGGGCGACGTGTTGCTGGCCTGGGAAAACGAAGCCTTCCTGGCCCTGAAAGAAGACGGCGGCGCTGACAAGTTCGACATTGTCGTGCCTTCGCTGTCGATCCTCGCCGAACCTCCGGTAGCCGTGGTCGACAAGAACGCCGAGAAAAAGGGCAACACCGAGATCGCCGAAGCGTACCTCAAGCACCTGTACAGCCCGGCCGGCCAGGAAATCGCGGCAAAAAACTTCTATCGTCCACGTGACAAGGATGTTGCCGCCAAGTACGCCAAACAGTTCCCGACACTGGATCTGGTGACCATCGACAAGGATTTCGGCGGCTGGAAAACCGCTCAACCGAAATTCTTCAACGATGGTGGCGTGTTCGACCAGATTTATCAGGCGCAATAACCTGAAAACGATCAGTTAAACGCAATTCATGTGGGAGCGGGCTTGCTCGCGAAGACGGCGGCACAGTCAATATCGATGTTGTCTGACACACCGCTTTCGCGAGCAAGCCCGCTCCCACAGGTTACGCACCAACGGGCCCCGATTTCACCGTCGGGGCTTAGCGCGTTCTCAACCAAGGACTTTTATGTCGCGTCGTATCTCCCCCGTCATACCCGGCTTCGGGCTGACGCTGGGCTACACCTTGGTGTACCTCAGCCTGATTGTGCTCATTCCACTGGCGGCGATGTTCGTGCATGCCGCTCAACTCACCTGGGACCAGTTCTGGGCGATTATCTCGGCGCCACGGGTGCTGGCGGCGTTGAAGCTCAGCTTCGGCACCGCGCTCTATGCCGCGATTATCAACGGCATCATCGGCACGCTGCTGGCCTGGGTGCTGGTGCGCTATACCTTCCCGGGACGCAAAGTCATCGACGCGATGATCGACTTGCCCTTCGCGTTGCCCACTGCCGTGGCCGGTATCGCACTGACTGCGTTGTACACCCCCACCGGTTTGGTGGGTCAGTTCGCAGCGGACCTGGGTTTCAAGATCGCGTATACCCCTCTCGGCATCACCCTTGCCCTCACTTTTGTGACACTTCCATTCGTAGTACGTACCGTACAGCCAGTATTGGCTGATATCCCGCGTGAAGTGGAAGAAGCGGCGGCGTGCCTGGGTGCAAAACCGTTACAGGTTTTCCGCCATATTCTGGTGCCCGCGCTGCTGCCAGCCTGGCTGACCGGTTTCGCGTTGGCCTTTGCCCGCGGGGTCGGCGAGTACGGTTCGGTGATTTTCATCGCCGGCAACATGCCGATGAAAACCGAGATCCTGCCGCTGCTGATCATGGTCAAACTTGACCAGTACGATTACACCGGCGCCACGTCCATTGGTGTACTGATGCTGGTGGTTTCTTTCGTCCTGTTGCTGCTGATCAACTTGCTGCAGCGGCGCATCGAAACCCCATAAGGAGGCGCGAAAATGTCCCAATCGTCTATTAGCGCCGCTTCCTCGGCCAACGCTGCCCGCCGTGGCAGTGCCACTTCGCGGCGAATTCTGATCAGCCTTGGCTGGCTGATTTTTGCGCTGTTTCTGTTTCTGCCACTGTTCATCGTGGTGTCCCAGGGGCTGAAAAATGGCCTCGGTGCGTTCTTCACCGCGATCTTCGAACCCGACGCTCTGTCGGCCCTGAAACTCACGGTGATTGCCGTGCTGATTTCAGTGCCGCTGAACCTGGTGTTCGGTGTCAGCGCCGCGTGGTGCGTGAGTAAATACTCGTTCCGCGGCAAGAGCATGCTGGTGACCCTGATCGACTTGCCGTTCTCGGTATCGCCGGTGATCGCCGGTCTGGTCTACGTGCTGATGTTCGGTGCTCAGGGCCTGTTCGGGCCGTGGCTGCAGGACCACGACATCCAGATCGTCTTCGCCTTGCCGGGCATCGTGTTGGCGACGATCTTCGTCACCGTGCCGTTCGTGGCGCGTGAGCTGATCCCGCTGATGCAGGAACAAGGCACGCAGGAAGAAGAGGCCGCGCGTCTGCTCGGGGCCAATGGCTGGCAGATGTTCTGGCACATCACCGTTCCCAACATCAAATGGGGCCTGATCTACGGCGTGGTGCTGTGTACGGCGCGGGCCATGGGTGAGTTCGGTGCGGTGTCGGTGGTTTCCGGGCACATTCGCGGGGTGACCAACACCCTGCCGCTGCACGTCGAGATCCTCTACAACGAATACAACCACGTGGCCGCGTTCGCTGTGGCGAGCCTGTTGCTGATCCTGGCGCTCTTCATCCTGCTGCTCAAGCAGTGGAGCGAAAACCGTATTAACCGCCTGCGCACCAGCGCCGCGGAGGAATAAGTCATGTCGATCGAAGTGCGTAACGTCAGCAAGAATTTTCACGCGTTCAAGGCGCTGGACAACATCAGCCTGGACATTCAAAGCGGCGAACTCGTGGCGCTGCTCGGCCCGTCCGGCTGCGGCAAGACCACCCTGCTGCGGATCATCGCCGGTCTGGAAACCCCGGATAAGGGCAACATCGTGTTCCACGGTGAAGACGTGTCCGGCCATGATGTGCGTGATCGCAACGTCGGTTTCGTGTTCCAGCACTACGCGCTGTTCCGCCACATGACCGTGTTCGACAACGTCGCGTTCGGCCTGCGCATGAAGCCGAAAAACCAGCGCCCGAGCGAAAGCCAGATCGCGGTGAAAGTCCATGAGCTGCTGAACATGGTGCAACTGGATTGGCTATCGGATCGCTACCCGGAACAACTCTCCGGTGGCCAGCGTCAACGTATTGCCTTGGCTCGTGCCTTGGCGGTTGAACCGAAAGTCCTGCTGCTCGACGAACCTTTCGGCGCCCTCGACGCCAAGGTCCGTAAAGAGCTGCGTCGCTGGTTGGCGCGGCTGCACGAAGACATCAACCTGACCTCGGTGTTCGTGACTCACGACCAGGAAGAAGCGATGGAAGTCGCCGACCGCATCGTGGTGATGAACAAGGGCGTGATCGAGCAGATCGGCTCACCGGGCGACGTCTACGAAAACCCGGCCAGCGATTTCGTTTATCACTTCCTGGGCGATTCGAACCGGCTGCATCTGGGTGAAGACAACCATGTGCTGTTCCGTCCGCACGAAGTGTCGCTGTCGCGTCATGAGCTGGAGGATCACCACGCGGCCGAGGTGCGGGATATTCGTCCGTTGGGCGCGACGACACGGGTGACGCTGAAGGTCGAAGGCCAGAGCGAATTGATTGAAGCTGAAGTGGTGAAAGATCACGACAGCCTGATCGGGTTGGCGAAGGGCGAGACGCTGTTCTTCAAGCCGAAGGTCTGGCAGAAAGTCGCCAACATCTAAAGCAAAAGCTTCGCGAGCAAGCCCGCTCCCACACTGGATCTATGGTGGACACAAATCCAATGTGGGAGCGGGCTTGCTCGCGAAAGCGATCTACGCAGTGGCGCGATTCGGATTGACCCGCACACCACCCACCCGCGCCTCGATCTGCTCTTTCAGGTCATGCCGCAACCCCAGCAAAAACGCCAACTCCACCACCACAAACAACGGCCCGACAATCAACCCCGTGACATCATCGACAAACGCCGGTTTGCGTCCTTCGTAGTGATGACCGACAAATTGAATCGCCCAACCCACCACAAACATCCCGATGCCGCTCGCAAGCCAGACGAACGTGCTTTGCTGCGCGAGCACATGACCCAGCCAAACGCAAAGGCCCAGCAACACCGTCATCAGCGCGCCCAGCCGTAACTCCAATCGCAGATAAAACCACGCCGAAGCCAGCGCCAAAAGCACTGCCGGTGACACCCAAACCCCGGCCAGCGACCACTCGGGCCGTGACAGCAGCACCGCCACTGCGACGACGATCAGCGGAATACCGATAAAGTGGGTGGCAATATTGCGCGGGTCACGGTGGTAGGCGGCGTATTGACTGAGATGGTCGACGAGGCTTTTCATTGTTGTTCCTCCTGTTGGGTGATGGATCATGCCCCGGGTCCACATTTCGCTCTGTCAGGCAGGCGACAATCTCCAGGAGTTTTCATGGACATGCAGGTATGGCGTTCGCGGCTGGATAAAGGGCAGTGGTTCAGCCATCTACCTGTTCCTTTACAGGATAGTCTGCTGGCCGCCGCCAAGGTGCGGCGGTTGTCGCCGGGCCAGCGGCTGTTCAAGCGCGGCGATCCACCGTGCGGGTTGTACGCGGTGCTCGAAGGTTCGGTGCGGATCGGCGCGGTGAGCGAGCAGGGCAAGGAGGCGCTGTTAAGCCTGGTGGAGTCGCCCCACTGGTTCGGCGAAATCTGTCTGTTCGATGGCCAGCCGCGCACTCACGATGCGTTCGGTCTGGGTCATTGCACCCTGTTGCACATCCCGCAGACCGCGCTGCTGACTTTGCTTGATGAGCAACCGGCGTACTGGCGGCAACTGGCATTGCTGATGAGCCAGAAACTGCGCCTGACCTTCATCAATCTCGAACAACTGAGCCTCATGCCAACCGCCGCTCGACTAGCTCATCGCTTGCTGATGATCGCCGAGGGTTACGGCGAAATCGACCCGCCGCGACGGGTGTTGCAACTGCCCCAGGAACAATTGGCGTCGATGCTTTCGCTGTCGCGCCAGACCATCAACCAGATTCTCAAGGACTTGCAGGGGCAGGGGATTGTGAACCTCAAGTACGGCGAGATCGAGATTCTGGATGCGCAACGATTGCGGATGTTGGCGATTATCTAAAACCCGGCGTTAGTGGTGGGCTTTGGACGCGAAGGCGCCTAGCCTGTGATGACGACAATCGAGGTGTGCCATGCGTGTGCTGTTAGTGGAAGACGAACCTGAGACCGCCAAACTCCTGGCTAAAGGTCTGAACGAGGCAAGTTACTCAGTCGATGTGGCGGTCAACGGTATGGACGGCCGTCGTTTCATCGAGTCTGGCGAATACGAGCTGATCATCCTCGACGTGATGCTGCCGGGGCTCAATGGCTGGCAGTTGCTGCAGCAGATCCGCAAGCTCGGCGAAACGCCGGTGCTGTTCCTGACCACCAAGGACGGCATCGAGGATCGCCTGCGCGATCTGGAGTTGCATGAGGATGATTACCTGCTCAAGCCGTTTGCCGTGAGTGAACTGGTGAAGCGGGTGCGTAAATTGTTGCGGCGGGATCGGGGGCGCTGAGGCGTTTCTGTAGTGTCTGGTCTGGCCTCATCGCGAGCAAGCTCGCTCCCACATTGGAATGCGGTCAACTGTGGGAGCG
>NZ_SOPU01000015.1:64414-73087 GCF_004402115.1 Pseudomonas sp. F01002
TGTCCGCAAATCCCAGCAGATAGCTGATCTCGCTCAACGAGCATTGCGGATCACGTAAATGCAGCAGCGCCAGGTTCTCGCGGCTTTCGTTGAGCAATGTATCAAAGCGGTAACCCTCGTCCGCCAGATGCCGTTGCAGGCTGCGCAAACTCAGGTGCAGAGCCTGGGCGATGTGTTCGGCGCTGGGCTCGCCTTCCGGCAATTGCTCCTCAATGGCGTCGCGAACCTTGCGTTCCCAGGTCAGGGGTTTGAGTTGTGCGAGGGTGCGTTTGAGCACGGCTTCGTTGTGCTCGGCCAGTTCCGGGTTGGCGTCGTCCAGGTGGCTGTCGAAGTCCGCGACGGCGAATTCCAGTCGGTCTTCATCGGCGGCGAAGTACACCGGTGAGCGGAAGACTTTGTGCCATTGATGCGGGTCCGCCGGTTCCGGGCGGCGCAGGTACACCGCCAGCGGGGCGTAATCGCGGCCCAGGCGATTGCGGCAGGTGCGTACGTAAATTGCCGTGAAGGCGTCGATGGCTTCGAAGGCCGGGGCCGGATTGCCTGGCGGGATTTTCAGGCGGAACCGGTAGCGGTCCTCGGCGCGAGTCAGTTCCAGATCCAGGGCATCGCTGACCACTTGGTGATAACGCACGATGCGCTCGAACACTTCTCGCAGACTGCCGCTGGCGACCAGCGCATAACCGAGTGCGTGAAACGTGGTGGGGCTGACGAAGCGCGATACCCGCAAACCAATCGCCGGGTCGCCGCTGACTTGCACTGCGATTTCCCACAGGCGCGTGGTGCCGGACAACGGGTAACGGGCGTTCGGGTCGTCCATCAGTCGCGGGTCGAGCCCCGCCTGTTGGCACAGGGCGGTGCTGTCGAGGCCCAGCGCATCGAGTTGCTTGCGCAGGGCGCGGGTCCAGCTGGCGAGGGAGGTCGGTTCAGTCATGCTGATTGGCGCTTCCGGTCAACAGGTTGGCGTTCACGGCTACCGCTTTGCGAGGGTTCACAAGGCAGGATGCGAACATCAATAACCAGAGGATGGAAGCATGCACGGTACTTCTGCAAGTCCCCAGCGACTGAATGCAGCACAACGATCAGCGCATATTCGTGAAGTGGTGCTGGCCAAGGGGGTCGAACTGCGTCAGCGCTACCCGATTCTCAACCATCAGGACGCCTTGGGCGCGGGCATTCTGGCCTTCGCGCTGGTCGGCATGATTGGCTCGGCAACGCTCTACATGACCGGGCACATGGCGTGGTGGGCATGCCTGTTGCTCAACGCATTTTTTGCCTCGCTGACCCACGAGCTGGAACACGACCTGATTCATAGCATGTACTTCCGCAAACAACGCATGCCGCACAACCTGATGATGGGATTGGTGTGGCTGGCGCGGCCGAGCACGATCAATCCGTGGATTCGTCGGCATCTGCACCTCAATCACCACAAGGTCTCCGGCACGGAATCCGACATGGAAGAGCGCGCCATCACCAACGGCGAGCCTTGGGGTTTCGCGCGGCTGTTGATGGTCGGCGACAACGTGATGTCGGCGTTCATCCGCATGCTGCGGGCCAAGACCTGGGCTCACAAGATCAGCATCATCAAGCGCACCCTGAGGGTCTACGCGCCACTGGCGCTGGTGCATTGGGGGGCTTGGTACATGTTTCTCGGCTTTCACGCGGCGAACGGCATTGCTCATCTGCTGGGTACGCCTATCGAATGGTCGGCCACTACTTTGTCGGTGATCCAGGTCATCGATATCGCTGCCGTGGTGATCATCGGCCCGAACGTGTTGCGTACCTTTTGCCTGCATTTCGTCAGCTCGAACATGCACTACTACGGTGACGTGGAGCCGGGCAACGTGATTCAGCAGACCCAGGTGCTGAACCCTTGGTGGATGTGGCCGTTGCAGGCGTTCTGCTTCAACTTCGGCAGCACTCACGGGATTCATCATTTTGTAGTGAAGGAACCGTTTTACATCCGTCAGATGACCGTGTCGGTGGCGCATAAAGCGATGCGCGAGATGGGTGTGCGGTTCAATGATTTCGGGACGTTTGGGCGGGCGAATCGATTTGTGCGCAAGGAAGCAACAGAGGCGCAGGAGGTGCGTGCCGCTCAGGCTTGATCGATGTGTCCTGAAACTCAAGATAACGAATTTCGTCATCAATCTGACCCAATAGGGCGATACGTTATGACGCAAGCAGGGTTGCTTGGTGGTGACAGTATCGCTGATTGATATATGCATTTTGGATCTAATAAAGTAATTAAATATTCCTTTATTGGATATGCATTTCAGCCAATCATCGCATTATCAAATTTTGAGTTTCCGGGGCCGTCTCCTTGGCAGGGTGCGGTCCCTTTTTTTGTCCATTCAAAACTGCCGCATATTCCTTATAGGTCTTAATAAATAGCTTCTTATTCCTTAGCGAATATAACTCTCCTCCCTATACTTGCTCGGGAACAGACACGCAGCAGGAGAGTTCCCCCATGCGCAACGAATCAATTCGCTACCTGATTGTGCCGGGCTGGCAAGGATCGCCAGAAGATCATTGGCAAAGCCATTGGCAGAACAGCCTGCCGAACAGCGCGCGGGTGGAACAGGCCGACTGGCTGACGCCGCGTCGTGAAGACTGGGTCGCGGCACTGGCTGAGGCGATTGCCGCCGACAGCACGCCGGTGATCCTGATCGCCCATAGCCTGGGTTGCATTACGGTCGCGCATTGGGCTGCCACCGCGTCCGTGCAATTTTTGCGTCAGGTTCGCGGCGCCTTGCTGGTCGCCCCGGCGGACGTCGAGCGTGCGGCCTGTGCACCGGCCCTGCGCAATTTCGCACCGATTCCGACAAACCTGCTGCCGTTCCCGAGTCAGGTGGTCAGCTCCGACAACGACAGCGCCGTGAGCACACCGCGTGCATTGGAACTGGCACGTCACTGGGGCGCCGAGGCGGGGATTTTGTCGGGTGCCGGGCACATCAACGTGAAGTCCGGTCACCAGCGCTGGGAGCAGGGTTTTGCCTATCTCTATCGCCTGCAAAACCGAATGGAACACCACGCCCTGCGCCGCGCTTGAACCTTTTCTTTTTTGCTTTTGTTTTTTAAAACAACGCCCCCCGTCTCCCGGCGGTTTAGGGCGGGAGTCTGCCATGAGTTTTGAAGCCTTCGGTCAGCCGCTGTTGACCTTCCCCGACGCAGAAAAAAGTCCCCTGAGCATTCGCGCCAAGGCGCTGGTGTTTGTCGATCCGCGTTCCCGTCAGCTACGCCAGGAGCTGGAGTTATTGGCACCGCGCTCGATCTCGGTGTTGATCCGTGGCGAAACCGGCAGCGGCAAGGAATTGCTCGCGCGGCACATCCATCGTGCGAGTGATCGCGGCGGGTTGTTCGTGTCGGTCAACTGCGGCGCGATCAGTCCGACTTACGCCGATGCTGAATTGTTCGGTTATGCCGCTGGCAGTTACAGCGGTTCGGCCAGCAGTCGTGCTGGCTGGTTCGGTTCTGCCAACGGCGGGACGCTTTATCTGGATGAAATCGGCGACTTGCCGCTACCGATCCAGATCAAATTGCTCGCGGCACTGGAAAACCACGAAGTCACTCGTGTCGGCGCTCACCAACCGAGCCCGGTGGACGTGCGCCTGGTGGCGGCTACCAGCATCGATCTGGCCCAAGCGGTGGCCGCCGGAAAATTCCATGAGCGGCTCTACCACTACCTCAGCGAAGGCCAGCTCGAACTGCCGGCCTTGCGTGAACGGGTGGGCGATATTCTGTCGCTGTCGGAATATTTCCTGGGCATCTATAGCCAACGCCTGGACCTGCCGGTGCCGGTGCCGCTGATCAGCGAAGCCGCGCAGCATTTGTTAGAGCAACACAGTTGGCCGGGCAACACCCGGGAGCTGGAAAACGTCATTCACTTTGCGTTGTTGGTCAGCACCGGCGATGAGATTTTGCCCGAGCATTTGAATCTGCCCGAGGCACCGCCGTCATTGGTGCAGATCGAGCGGCAACTGAAGCAGATTCTCGGCAGCGGTTCCACCGCAGAGAAAGAAGCCTTGAAACAACTCCTCAAAAACACCGCGTTTGTGTATGAGCTGGCGCAGCCTGCGATCTTTTGATCTTGGCAATGCTCTAGATTGCCGAAGATCAATATCAAAAGATCGCAGCCTTCGGCAGCTCCTACGCCGTATGAACAAAATGGAATATGAAAGTGAATAAAAGATATTGTTCGGGAATAAAAAATCCCGGTATTGTCCGCGTCACGCCAGCGATAGCACTTCATTAGCACTTACAAAAACCACTCGTAATAAACAAGCCGTCGTCGATCACGACCGCGATTTTCGATAAGGACACTGCATGAAAAAGGTTCTGTTGTTCACCGCATTGGCGGCTGCCCTGACCGCGGGCCTGGCCCAGGCTGGCGAGAAACTGGTGGTTGCGGCGACCCCGGTTCCACACGCCGAGATTCTGGAACTGATCAAACCAACCCTCGCCAAAGAAGGCGTGGATCTGGAAATCAAAGTCTTCACCGACTACGTTCAGCCGAACGTACAAGTCGACCAGAAGCGTCTGGATGCCAACTACTTCCAGACCCTGCCGTACCTGAAGAGCTTCAATGAAGGCAAAGGCACCAACCTGGTGACCGTGATCGGCGTGCACGTCGAACCGTTCGGCGGCTACTCGAAGAAAGTCAAAACCCTGGCTGAGCTGAAAGACGGCGCAACCATCGCTATCCCGAACGAAGGCAGCAACAGCGGCCGTGCCCTGATCCTGCTGCAGAAGGCTGGCCTGATCGAGTTGAAAGACCCGAAAAACGCTCTGGCCACCCCGAAAGACATTGCCAAGAACCCGCACAACTTCAAGTTCAAGGAACTGGAATCGGCCATGCTGCCGCGTGTTCTGGACCAGGTCGACCTGGACATGATCAACACCAACTACGCGCTGGAAGCCGGTCTGAACCCGGCTAAAGACGCGCTGGTGATCGAAGGTGCAGATTCACCTTACGTGAACTTCCTGGTAGCTCGTCCGGACAATAAGGACAGCATTGCCATCCAGAAACTGGCCAAGGCCTTGACCAGTCCTGAAGTGAAAGCATTCATCGAGAAGAAGTACAGCGGCGCGGTATTGCCGGCGTTCTGATTCGACGCAGCATCAAACCCTTCAAGGTTTCAAACGCCGACGGCTGGTATAGCTTCGGCGTTTTTTATTGCGCCAAAATCAAAAGATCGCAGCCTCGTTTCACTCGACAGCTCCTACATTGAAATGCGCATTCCCTGTAGGAGCTGTCGAGTGAAACGAGGCTGCGATCTTTTGCTTTAAGGTTTAGGCCACCCTGGCCTTCAAAGCCCTGCGCAACGCCATCAACAACTTCACGATGTCCTGCGGATCCAGCCGCTGTGGCACTTTTACGTCAGCCATTTTCTCTTCCTTGTGATGGTTCGGCCGGGGAGTCTGGCCAAAAGCTGTGCATCCTTGGAGGGGTATTCTGAAAAAAAGATCCTTCCTACAGCGCAAAGAAAAATAGTCGTCTTCCGCTGCCGCAGCAAATTCGGAGGATAGTTTTTTGCGTGATATCAATATGCTTTAACGGTATTTAAATTCTTCTTTTTATACCTTTAAAGTCGGTGCCTGCCGGGTAGTTATCCACTGCCCATGGACTGCACCACCGTCGCTTACCCTGCGGCGTCCAGGATGTTCAATGAACTTCGATTACGCATTTATCCTCAGCACCTTGCCGGCGTTTCTTAAAGCCGTGGGCGTGACGCTGCAGGTCGGCTTTATCGCCATTGGCACGTCGTTGCTGGTGGCGCTGATCAACGCGACGATTCTGGTGTTCCGCACGCCTTACTTGCAGCGCCTGGTCGGGCTGTATGTGGAACTGGCGCGCAACACGCCACTGCTCATTCAACTGTTCTTCGTCTACTTCGCCTTGCCGGCGCTGGGCATCAAGGTCTCGGGCTTTGCGGCGGCGATCATCACCATGACCTTCCTCGGCGGCGCCTACCTCACCGAAGTGCTGCGTGCCGGCGTCGACGCGGTACCTCAGGCGCAGCTCGAGTCCGGGCGCTCCATCGGCCTGTCCCACGGGCAATTGCTGCGCTACGTGATCCTGCCGCAAGCGGGCATCCTCAGCCTGCCTTCGCTGTTCGCCAATTTCATTTTCCTGCTTAAGGAAACCACCGTGGTCTCGGCGGTGGCGGTGCCGGAGATTCTCTACACCACCAAAAGCTACATCGCGCTCTACTACAAAACCTACGAAATGCTCGCCGTGCTGACGCTGATTTGCGTGTTGCTGTTCTTGCCGCTGTCGCTGCTGCTCAGCCGTCTGGAAAGGAGGCTCCAGCATGGCCAGTTCGGGTCTTGAGTTGCTCTGGGTGTCGTTGCCGCAACTGGGCAAGGGCGCTGCGCAAACCCTGTCGATCTCTTTCCTGAGCATCGCCATCAGTACCGTTGGCGGCGTGCTCTATGGCGTTTTGCGCACGCTGAATTCGAAATGGCTGAACGCGATCCTGCGGGTCTACCTGGAATTGTTCCGCGCAATTCCAGTGCTGGTCTGGTTGTACTTACTGTTTTTTGGTCTGCCGATTTTCTTCGGTCTGAGCATTCCGAGTTTCTGGTGCGCAGTGCTGGTGTTGTCGTTGTGGGGCGCCAGCGAAGTCGGGGAAGTGGTTCGCGGCGCGCTGCATTCGCTGCCGCGCGGGCAGCGTGAAGCGGGGTTGTCGATTGGCCTGGACGGCCCGCAACTCTACGGCTACGTGCTGCTGCCCCAAGCGCTGAAACGCATGACGCCACCGACCATCAACGTCTACACGCGCATCATCAAGACCAGCTCCCTGGCGGTGCTGATCGGCGTGGTCGACGTGATCAAGGTCGGTCAGCAGATCATCGAACGCACCTACGAATCAGTGCTGATCTACGGCGCACTGTTCCTGTTTTTCTTTTTCATCTGCTACCCGCTGTCGGCCGCCTCGCGCGTGCTGGAGCGGCGCTGGACGCAAGCATGAGCGCATTGATCGAGTTCAAGGGTTTCAACAAGTTTTTCGGCGAGCAGCAGGTGCTCAAAGAGATCGACCTGCAAGTGAAGTCAGGCGAAGTGATCGTCATCCTCGGCCCCAGCGGTTGCGGTAAAAGCACCTTGCTGCGTTGCCTCAACGGTCTTGAAGTCGCCCACAGCGGCAGCTTGAATTTTGCCGGTCGTGAGTTGCTGGACAAAGGCACCGACTGGCGCGACGTGCGGCAGCAGATCGGCATGGTGTTCCAGAGTTACCACCTGTTTCCGCACATGAGCGTGCTCGACAACCTGCTGCTCGGCCCGGTCAAAGTGCAGAAGCGCGACCGCCGCGAGGCCCGTGCCCAGGCCGAAGCGTTGCTTGAGCGTGTGGGCCTTTCGGACAAGCGCGATGCCTTCGCGCGTCAGCTCTCTGGTGGCCAGCAGCAACGCATCGCCATCGTCCGTTCGCTGTGCATGAACCCGAAAGTCATGTTGTTCGATGAAGTCACCGCCGCCCTCGACCCGGAAATGGTCAAGGAAGTGCTGGAAGTTATCCAGGGCCTGGCCCGCGAGGGCATGACCCTGTTGATCGTCACCCACGAAATGGCTTTTGCCCGCGCCGTGGCTGACCGCATTGTGTTCATGGATGCCGGGCGAATCCTCGAACAAAACCCTCCCGAGATTTTCTTTACGAACCCGCAAACCGCACGAGCGCAGCAGTTCCTGGAGAAGTTCTCCTACGTCGCCGCACTACCCAAAACGACTCAAACAAAGGAACTGGAACTGCTATGAAAACTGCCAAGTCTTCTCTGCTGCTACTCCCGCTGCTCGGCCTCGCGTTGCTGGCCGGTTGCAACAAAACCGAAGAACCCGCCAAACCGGCGGCCACCAGTGCCAGTTATCTGGAAAAAATCAAAGCCCGGGACAAGTTGATCGTCGGTGTCTTCACCGATAAACCGCCGTTTGGTTTCGTCAATGAAGCCGGGCGTTATGTCGGTTTCGATACCGACATCGGCCGTCAATTCGCCAAAGACCTGCTAGGCGATGAGAACAAGGTCGAGTTCGTCGCGGTAGAACCGGCGAGCCGGATTCCGTTCCTGCAAAGCGACAAGGTCGATTTGATTCTGGCCAACATGACCGTTACCCCCGAGCGTAAGGAAGCGGTGGAATTCACCAATCCGAATCTGAAAGTCGCGGTGCAGGCGCTGGTGCCACAGGCGAGCACTGTGAAGAACCTCGATGACCTGGCAACTCGCACGACCATCGTCACCACCGGCACTACAGCCGATATCTGGCTGACCAAGAACCATCCGGACTGGAAGCTTCTGAAGTTCGAGAAAAACTCTGAATCTCTGCAAGCGTTGGCCAATGGACGCGGCGATGCGTATGCGCAGGACAATCTGGTGCTGTTCAGCTGGGCCAAGCAGAACCCTGGCTACCGCGTGCTGACCCAGACGTTGGGCGCTGAAGCACCGATTGCGCCGGCGGTGAAGAAGGGCAATATCGAGCTGCGCGATTGGGTGAATGCCGAGTTGGCGAAGCTGGGTGAAGAGAAGTTTTTGCTCAAGCTGTATGACCAATATGTGCGTAAAGAACTGAGCGATGACACCAAGCCTGAGAGTGTGATTGTCGAGGGTGGGAAGTGGCAGGGGTGATTCACTGAGCTATGCGGTGACTTTCCGATCACCATCGTCGGAACGCCGCCCGGAGCAAGC